>NZ_JBFADP010000036.1:0-94262 GCF_040641415.1 Streptomyces sp. NPDC020875
AGCTGTGTTCGGGCGCGGGGGGGCCCGCCGCCGCGGGCCGCCGCCCCCCCCCCCCCCGCCGGGGCCGTACGCGAACCGGGTCGGCCGCCGCCGCTCGCCGAGGGCGAAATCTCCGCTCCGACCAGGGGATTCGTTCGGGGATTCCCGGTCGACACCTCCTGACGAACTGTACGTCCTGTACATTTTTTACAGACGACAGGCCCCGAGGAACGAGGTACGCCATGACCAGCCGTCCCGCCGCCCGCTATGTCCTTCCCCAGCTCACCGAGCGGACCAGTCGGGGCGTCCGGACCATGGATCCGTACAGCAAGCTGCTGGAGGAGCGGATCATCTTCATCGGCACCCCGGTGGACGACACGGCGGCCAATGACGCGATCGCCCAGTTCCTCCATCTCGAACACGCCGACCCGGACCGGGACATCGCCCTCTACCTCAACTCCCCCGGCGGCTCGCTCAGTGCGGCGCTGGCGGTCTACGACACGATGCAGGTGATCACCTGCGATGTGGAGACGACCTGTATCGGCCAGGTCGCCGCGGCGGCAGCCCTGTTGCTCGCGGCCGGGGCGCCGGGGAAGCGGATGGCGCTGCCGGGGGCGCGGATCGTGCTCCGGCAGCCCGCCCTCGACGAGCCGATGCGGGGGATGCCGTCCGATCTGGAGATCGAGGCGCGGGAGTTGCTGCGCCAACGGGCCGTGGCGACGGAGGTGCTGGCCCGGCACACCGGCCGGACGGAGCGGGGGGTGGCGGCCGATCTGGAGCGCGATCTCTTCCTGGACGCGGCGGGCGCGAAGGAGTACGGCCTGGTGGACCAGGTGATCGGCAGCCGGAAGAGCTCTGGGCCCGGCGGCTCGCGATGACCCCTGCCGTACCCCGTCCCGAGCTTCCGCCGCTGCCCGCGCTCACCCGTGCCGAGGGGGAGTTGCTCGATGCCTATCTCGCCGTCGCCGATCTGGTGGGCCGGATCAATCCGGCCCGTTCGGAACATACGTACGGCGCCCTGCGGGCCGCTCAGGCGCTGGTGGCGCGGGCGATCGAGCTCCGGGACGCCCTGACGCTGATGCATCGCCGGGGCGAGAGCGAGCTGCATACCGCGACTCTCGCGCAGGCTTTGCGCGTACTCGACGGCGAAAGGCGGACATTCCGGGTCACGATCCCGAAGTCGCCGTCGCACTGACGCCCCGTCGGCCGTCCGTCAACCGCCGTTCGAGTGGGATAACTCCTCCCTCGATCGGTGGAGTCGAACCGCGGGTAACGACTACGGTCGAGTTGCGCCGGGCCGACGATCCCGCTAACGGAAAGTCCTATCCCCGGCCTGGTGAGCGACCCTTCGGGTGTCCACGGAGGCGCGCCGCGCCGGCCCGATTCATACGAACGGCGCATTCGTGGCGAAACTCACATATCGCCGTTTTGGCTTCGAAATCCGGCACTTGATGGGTCAAGATCCGTGGGACGACAAGCCCCCGTCACCTCGGCGGGGCGGTCCGGGCGGACGCCGAGTCCTGCCGCTGTCCCGGATGACTGGTCGACAGAAGTGCATTCGGCAGGAGTGGAGGACCCAGGCAGTACGGGACGGCCGGAGCGATCGATCCGGAAGTCCCTAGGGGTGAAGCCGCGCCAGCGGCCGGGCACCTTCGTCCGCCCGAACCCGACAGGTCATCCTTCACAGGCGGCTGACGAAGGGTTGCGCATGAGTGCGCAGATGAACGTCCCGTCCCTGCTCGGCCGGGCGGGCACCGTGTCCGCCCTGACGATCGCGGCGCTCGGTGCCTCGATGGTCGTACCGGGCGGTACGCCGGAGGCGCAGGCCGCCGCCACGGCGCACGCGGGCAAGGCTCTGAAGGTCGCCGCGTCCAAGAAGGGGGCACCGTACAAGTACGGCGCGGCGGGCCCGTCCCGCTTCGACTGCTCGGGGCTGACGGTCTACTCGTACAAGCAGGCAGGGAAGAAGCTCCCGCGGACCGCGCAGCAGCAGTACAACAAGACCCGCAAGATCTCGGTGAAGTCGCGCCAGGCCGGAGACCTGGTCTTCTTCCACGGCAGCGGCGGGGTCTACCACGTCGGGATATATGCCGGGAAGGGGAAGATCTGGCACTCGCCCAAGCGGGGTTCCTGGGTGAAGCTGGACAAGATCTGGACCAAGAGCGTGTCGTACGGGCGCGTCAAGTGACGCTCCGGCGGAGCTGAGCCGCGTAGTGGCCCCGGGGGGGGGATCCTCCTCCGGGGCCGCCGCGCGTCCTGGGTGCCCCGGCGCCGCCCGGGCGGCGGAGCGCCGGTGCCTACGGCTCACCGGGCCCGCGGCCCCGGTCCCGGCCCTGGTTCCGGCTCTGGTTCCGGTCGGCGCCGTCCCGGGCCGTCGGGGCCCACGGCAGGGCGACCCAGACGGTCTTGCCGCCGTCCGGCGTCGGTGTGACCGTCAGCCGGCCGCCGCTGTGCGCGGTGAGGCTGCGGACGATGACCATCCCCCGCCCGTTGTCCTGCCGGACCGCGGCGGGCAGCCGCTGCGGCCGGCGGGGATGGCTGTCCGTCACCCCGATCCTCAGCTCCTCGTCGCGCTCCAGCAGCAGATCGACGGTGAAGGTGGGCGACTGGCCGAAGGTGTGCTGGACGGCGTTGGTCGTCAGTTCGGAGACGATCAGCCGGATGGTGTCGGCCATGTCCCCACCGGGCGGCAGCCCCCACTCGGCGACGACTTCGGTGACATGTCCGCGCGCCACGGACACCGACCCGGGGTCGCTCGGCAGAGTGATCGAACTCTCCAGCAGATCCGCCATGGCGACGCCGTCCCTTCCCAGCCGCGGCCGTGCCTCGGCCGCGCCTCCGACGTCCCGGTCTCCCGGCTCCCGGCGGCCCGGGGCGGGGCCGCTCGGACGGCTTCGGCGGGGCACCGAGCGTCGGACTGCCCTCATCCTGCCGCCGCAGGCACGATCCGCCAAGATCTGTGGACAACTGTCGCCCGAAGCGGTGAACTCTGCCACGCAAGACCGTTTTTAGCCATACCCATACGCAAATGTCCGGCCTCGGTGCGCCGTTCAGCGCTCCGGAGCCGGGCGGACGGGTGTCCGGCCCGGAGGCAGGGCCTCGGGCGGCGCGGTGCCGATCACGGTGGCGACCGCCGCGGCGATCTGCTCGTCCGTGAGATCGGCCCGGGCGGTCAGCCGGAGCCGGGAGACCCCGTCCGGAACCGACGGGGGCCGGAAGCACCCCACCTGGAGCCCCGCCGTCCGGCAGTCGGCGGCCCAGCGGACGGCGGCCTCGGGCGAGGGTGCCCGTACCGACACCACCGCCGCGTCGGGGCGCGCGGCGGTCAGCCCCGCCCCGGTGAGCCGGGCGTACAGTTCGGCGGCGACCGCGCGGACCCGGTCGGCGCGGCCCGGTTCCCGTGCCAGCAGCCGCAGCGACGCCCGGGCCGCGCCCACGGCCGCCGGGGCGAGTCCGGTGTCGAAGATGAACGTCCGCGCGGTGTTGACCAGATGGGCGATGACCCGGGCCGGGCCGAGTACCGCGCCGCCCTGGCTGCCGAGGGACTTGGAGAGGGTCACGGTCGCCACCACGCCCGGGTTTCCGGCGATCCCGGCGGCGTACGGCGTACCGCGCCCGCCGGGCCCGAGGACGCCGAGCCCGTGCGCGTCGTCCACCAGGAGCGCCGCACCGCGTTCGGCGGTGATCGCGGCGAGTTCGGCCAGCGGTGCCGCGTCGCCGTCGACTGAGAAGACCGCGTCCGTGACGACCAGCGCCCGGTACCGGGGGCGGGCGTCGAGGATCTTCCGTACGGCCGCGGGGTCGCCGTGGGCGGCGATCTCGGTCTCGGCCCTGGCGAGCCGGCAGCCGTCGACGATCGAGGCGTGGTTGGCGGCGTCCGAGACGATCAGGGACCCCGGTCCGCCGAGCGCCGTGACGGCGGCCAGATTGGCGGCGTAGCCGGAGGCCAGTACGAGGGCGGCCTCGAAGCCGCAGAACGCGGCGAGTTCGCGTTCCAGGGCGGCGTGCGCGGTGGTGCTTCCGGTGACCAGCCGCGAGCCGGTGGCGCCCGCGCCCCAGCGGTGCGCGGCGGCAGCGGCGGCGGCCACCACCTCGGGGTGCCGGGTGAGGCCCAGATAGTCGTTGCCCGCGAGATCGAGCGTCTCCGGGTCGGCGGTGCGCGGCCGGAGCGCGCGGACCAGCCCGGCGCGCTCCCGGCGCGCGGACTCGTCGTCGAGCCAGCCGAAGGGGTCATCGGGCATCTGTCGCGCTCCCCCGCTCGTTCCCGTGGGTTCCGCCGCCGGGCGGTCGTGGCCGCCGCGCGGGCGCCGCTCCGGCGTCCGCCGTCGACCAGTTCGTTTTGTAGGCAGCTCACAGAGGCTAACCGGGTGCGCCCCGGCTCCACATGTGGTCATACACACACTTCGTCGGCGGTCTGTTGTGAGATTCCGACTTTCCCGGGGGGAGTCCGGTACGCCAGGATCGGCGCCATGGAGCTTCTCGACAGGCTGGTGGAGAAGGGGCTGCGGCGCGAGCCGCCGACCCGGGACGAGGCGCTGGCGGTTCTGGCGACCTCCGACGACGACGTACTCGATGTGGTGGCCGCGGCGGGCCGGGTGCGCCGCCAGTGGTTCGGGCGGCGGGTGAAACTCAACTATCTCGTCAATCTGAAGTCGGGGCTCTGTCCCGAGGACTGCTCGTACTGCTCGCAGCGGCTGGGGTCGACCGCGGGCATCCTCAAGTACACCTGGCTCAAGCCGGAGGAGGCGTCCGAAGCGGCCGCCGCCGGGGTCGCGGGCGGCGCCAAGCGGGTCTGTCTGGTGGCGAGCGGCCGGGGTCCGACCGACCGCGATGTGGAGCGGGTCTCCCGCACCATCGAGACGATCAAGGAACGGAACGAGGACGTCGAGGTCTGCGCCTGTCTCGGGCTGCTCTCCGACGGGCAGGCGGAGCGGCTGCGGGCGGCTGGCGCCGACGCGTACAACCACAATCTGAACACCTCCGAGGCGACCTACGCGGACATCACCACCACCCACACCTACGCGGACCGGGTGGAGACCGTCGGGCGGGCGCGGACGGCCGGGCTCTCGCCCTGCTCCGGGCTGATCGCCGGGATGGGTGAGACGGACGAGGACCTGGTCGATGTGGTCTTCGCCCTGCGGGAGCTGGATCCGGACTCCGTTCCGGTGAACTTCCTGATCCCCTTCGAGGGCACCCCGCTGGCGAAGGAGTGGCATCTGTCGCCGCAGCGCTGTCTGCGGATCCTGGCGATGGTCCGGTTCGTCTGCCCCGATGTGGAGGTACGGCTCGCCGCGGGCCGGGAGATCCATCTGCGCACCCTTCAGCCGCTCGCGCTCCATCTCGCCAACTCCGTCTTCCTCGGCGACTACTTGACGAGTGAGGGGCAGGCGGGCCGGGCCGATCTGGAGATGATCGCCGACGCGGGGTTCGAGGTGGAGGGCGCCGGGACGACGACACTGCCGCCGCACCGGGCCGCCGCCGGGGGCTGCGGCGGGTCCCACGCCCATGCGCCGTCCGGGGCCGACGCCGCCGCTACCGGCGAGGCGGCCGGTGGCTGCGGCGGGGCGGCCGGATGCGGCTCGGTCTGCGGCCCGTCCGCCGAAGCCGACGTGACCGCGGACACCGGAGGCACCGAGCGGGCCGGGGATGCCGGGGGTGCCGGAGACGGTACGGAGGCGGACGCGCCCGGCGCCGGATCACGGCCGCGCCCCGATCTGGTGGCGGTACGCCGCCGGGGCGCGGGCACCGAGGTGGCCCCCAATGCCTGAGCTGCCGGTCCCGGAACTGCTGGCGCTCGACCGGGCCCATGTCTGGCATCCGTACGCCCCGATGCCCGGCCGGACCGACCCGCTCGTCGTCTCCTCCGCGTCCGGCGTACGGCTGCGGCTCGCGGAGCCCGTACACGGCCGCCGTGAGCTGATCGACGGCATGGCGTCCTGGTGGTCGGCGCTGCACGGCTACAACCACCCCGTCCTCAACGAGGCCGCGCGCGGCCAGCTGGACCGGATGAGCCATGTGATGTTCGGCGGGCTCACCCACGAGCCCGCCGTTCGGCTCGCGACCCGGCTGGTGGAGATCACCCCCGAGCCGCTGCGCCATGTCTTTCTCAGCGACTCGGGATCGGTCTCCGTCGAGGTCGCGGTGAAGATGTGCCTCCAGTACTGGCGTTCGGCCGGGCGGCCCGCGAAGCGGCGGCTGCTGACCTGGCGCGGCGGCTATCACGGCGACACCTGGCAGCCGATGTCGGTCTGCGACCCCGGCGGCGGGATGCACCGGCTCTGGTCCGGGGTGCTGCCCGAGCAGTTGTTCGCCGACGCGCCGCCGTCCGGTTTCGACGACTACGACGCGTCGTACGCGGACCATCTGCGGGAGATGGTGGCCGAGCACGCCGACGAGGTGGCCGCGGTCGTCGTGGAGCCGGTGGTGCAGAACGCGGGCGGCATGCGGTTCCACTCCCCGGCCTATCTGCGGGTACTGCGGGAGGCGTGCGACGAGCACGGCGTCCTGCTGGTCTTCGACGAGATAGCGACCGGATTCGGCCGTACGGGCACCCTGTTCGCGGCGGAGCACGCCGGGGTCTGTCCCGATGTGATGTGTCTGGGCAAGGCGCTGACCGGCGGCTACGTCTCGATGGCGGCGACGCTCTGCACGCCGCGGATCGCCGACGGGATCTCCCGGGGCGAGTTCCCGGTCCTGGCGCACGGCCCCACGTTCATGGCCAACCCGCTGGCGGCGTCGATCGCGTACGCCTCGATCGGGCTGCTGCTGGACCAGGACTGGGCGTTCGAGGTCAAGCGGATCGAGGGCGCGCTGCGGGAGGGGCTGGCACCCGCGGCGGAGCTGCCGGGGGTGGCCGACGTCCGGGTACTCGGCGCGATCGGGGTGGTCCAGCTCGACCACCCGGTGGACATGGCGGCGGCCACGGCGGCGGCGGTGCGCGCCGGTGTCTGGCTGCGGCCGTTCAACGATCTGGTCTATGTGATGCCGCCGTTCGTGATGGACGACGAGGACCTCGGCACCCTGTGCGAGGCGGTCGTGGCGGCGGCGACGGCGGGATGAGGGGCGCGATGCGGAACGGTACGGACCCGGCGGTCGTGGTGGTCTCCGGGACGGGCACCGAGATCGGGAAGACCGTGGTCACGGCCGCGATCGCGGCGCTCGCGCGGGCGCGCGGGCGGAGCGTGGCGGTGGTGAAACCGGCCCAGACCGGAGTCGGGCCCGGTGAGCCCGGTGATGTGGCCGAGGTGGCGCGGCTGGCGGGCCCGGTGCGCGGCGTCGAACTGGCGCGCTATCCGGAGCCGCTGGCTCCGGCGACAGCCGCCCGGCGGGCGGGAGCGGTGGCCGTACGGCCCCGGGACGCCGCGGACGCGGTCGCGAAGGCGGCGGTCGAACACGAACTGGTACTCGTGGAGGGCGCGGGCGGGCTGCTCGTCCGGTTCGACCCGGACGGCGGCACCCTGGCAGACGTCGCCGTACTGCTGGCCGCGCCGGTACTGATCGTGGCACCCGCCGGGCTCGGCACCCTCAACGGTGTCGCGCTCACGGCGGAGGCGCTGCGGGCCCGCGGGGTCGAGCCGCTGGGGGTCGTCGTGGGCAGCTGGCCGGACGACCCCGATCTGGCGGCACGGTGCAATCTGACCGATCTCCCCGTGGTCGCGGACGCGCCGCTGCTGGGCGCGGTGCCCGAGGGGGCGGGCACGCTCCCGCCCGAGGTGTTCCGGGACCGCGCGGCCCGGTGGCTGGCCCCGGAACTGGGCGGGGTGTGGGACGCGGCGGCCTTCACCGCGGGCCTCGACGTGGCCTTCACGGCCGCGGAATAGGCCGCAGGGCGGCGGCCCCGGCCGCCCAGGGGCGGGTCCCGCGGCGGTTCCGGTCCGTAGGCCGTGTCGTCGAAATGGCGCCGTCCGCCCGAAGGGCGGGGCCCGCGGCGTCCGGTGCGTACGGTCGCGATGGCGGTGGGGTCCCCCGGCGGAGCCAGGGGGGGCGGTTTCCCTCGTACGGGACGTACTCGGGACATCCCGACAACGCCGGGGGGGCACGCCCTCTGGGCTCCGCCCCGGGAGGACCTCACCGTGCCCGAAGGGCTACGGGGGAGAACGCGCGTGCCGGGCGCCACGGGCCGGGCGCGATTTCGACGACCCGGCCCGGGCGGCGCCGGGCCGTGACCCGGCGCCCCGAACCGGCGCGGGGCGACCCGTGGTGGTGTCCCGTACCGGAACCGGAGGAGAATGGGGGCTGACGCGCCCGCCCGCCGAGGAGGCCCGCGATGACCGTGCGCCGAACGTCCGCGCCGTCCCGGGACGGCGTGCACCACCCCGTCTTCTCCCGGTTCTACGCCCGCCTCAGTACCCGGCTCGACACCCGGGCCGGGATCGTGGACCACCGTCGTGAACTGCTCGCCGGGCTCTCCGGCCGGGTGATCGAGATCGGTGCGGGCAACGGTCTGAACTTCGCGCACTACCCGCGGGCCGTCTCGGAGGTCGTGGCGATCGAGCCGGAGCCGGTCCTGCGGGGGCTGGCGCTGGAGGCGGCGCGGCGGGCCGGTGTACCGGTCGACGTGGTGCCGGGGACGGCGGAGGCGCTGCCGGTGAAGTCGGAGGCGTTCGACGCCGCCGTGGTGTCGCTGGTGCTCTGCTCCGTACGGAGCGTCCCGCGCGCCCTCGCGGAGCTGCACCGGGTCCTGCGGCCCGGCGGTGAGCTGAGGTTCTTCGAGCACGGACCGGCCTCGTCCCGGGGGATGGTCCGGGTGCAGCGGGCCCTGGACGCGACGGTGTGGCCCCGGCTCTTCGGAGGTTGCCACACCTCGCGGGACACCCTGGCGGCGCTGGACGAGGCGGGGTTCGACCTGGGCGCGTACCGCCGGCTGACGGTGCCCGAGGGCGGCGAGCGGCTGCCGACGTCCGCGTGTGTGCTGGGGGTGGCCCGGCGTCCGTTCCCGGCTCCGGGCCCGGAGGGCCGGGGCGCCGCTCCCGGCGGGGAGCCGGGGACGCCCGGCTGACCGTTCCCGTCCGGACGGCGGAACGGGGAACCCCGGTACGGGGCCCGTCCGTTGGGCGGATGTGCTGACCACCGTGCTGTGGACGACCGGCGGACTGGCCGCCGCGGGCTCGGCCGCCCTGCTCGCGGACCGGGTGCTGCTGTGGATGGAGGCTCGCCACTGGATCTACTGGCGGAGAACGAAGACGCTCTCGTCCATCGGCGCCGACTTCCTCCAGGAGTCGGATCCGACGGCCCGGGCCGTCAGTACCTCCATGGAGCGGGAGCGGGTCCGGCGGAACGTCCGGCCGGCCGACGAGCCGCCGTTCCGGGTGGATCTGGACGCGGGGACCGTGGTGGTACGCCGTCCCCGGCAGGACGGGGACGGATGACGGCGGGCTCCCCGGGTCGCGGCCCGTGACCCGGGCCCGGCCGCGTACGGGCCGGAATCCGGTGGCGGGCCGAGCTCTCGCCGTGTTTGGGTCGCGCCATGAGCGATCTCCGCATATACACCCGTACCGCCCGGATCGACGAGGCCGGAGCCGTGCTGCGGTTCTGGCGGGAGGCGGCGGAGGGGACGAGCATCACCGACGACCCCGAGGGCGTCACCGCGTTGATCACCCGGGATCCGGAGGCGCTCGTCCTCGCCGAGACCTCGGACGGCACCCTGGTCGGTACGGTGATCGCCGGGTACGACGGGTGGCGCTGCTCCCTCTACCGGCTCGCCGTCCACCCCTCGTACCGCAGGCGTGGTGTGGGTTCGGCGCTGCTGGCGGCGGCCGAGCGCCGGTTCACGGCCGTGGGCGGCCGGCGCGGCGACGCGATGGTGCTGGAGAGCAACGAGCCCGCGCACCGGGCCTGGGCCGCCGCCGGATATCACCGCGAGGACCACTGGCGGCGCTGGGTGAAGCCCTTCGCCCCCTCGGAGGTCTGAGCCCCGGACGGGCCGCCGTCCCCGGGAAGTCCGGAGCCGCCCCGGAGGCCGGGGCCGTTGTCCCTCGTACGGGGGACACGCCCCGAGGGGCCCGCCGGGCGGCGGGCCGGACCGCCGCGCCGCCCGTGGCGTACACCACGAGCCCTCGGCACGGAGGGGTCGGGGATGTCACGATGGAACGGGTGCCGTCGCACCCGGTCCACTCCCCCGGCTCCGCCCGCGGACCTTCACCGGGACTCCGCGAAGGAACTTTGCCGCTCCTTTACTATGGGTGGACCAACTGTCGTCATCGAGGAAAGGTGTGAGCGTCCGTCCATGGACGAGCCTCCCAGTAGCAGACATCGATTCCGCCTCCCGAGCCCGCCCCGCCGTGGGACGGAGGTGACCCGATGACCGAATTGCTCCTCCTGTTCGTGGCGCTGCTGCTCTCCCTCGCGTGTGGTGTCTTCGTCGCGGCGGAGTTCTCCCTCACCACCGTGGAGCGCGCGGACCTCGAAGCCGCCGTCGCCCGCGGTGAACGGGGCGCCGCCGGTGCCCTCAAGGCCGTGAAGGGTCTGACCTTCCAGCTCTCGGGCGCCCAGCTCGGCATCACCGTGACCAATCTGATCGTCGGCATGCTCTCCGAGCCGTCGATCGCCAAGATCATCCGGGGCCCGGTCGAGGACCTCGGTCTCTCGCCGTCCGTGGCGTCCTCCGTGGCGCTCGTCCTCGGTACGGCCGTCTCGACGGTCGTCCTGATGGTCGTCGGCGAGCTGGTCCCGAAGAACTGGGCGATCTCCTCGCCCCTCGCGGTGGCGAAGGTGGTGGCTCCCCTCCAGCGGTTCTTCACCGCCGCCTTCAAGCCGCTGATCAGCCATCTCAACAACACGGCCAACCGGATCCTGCGCCGGCTCGGCATGGAGCCGACCGAGGAGCTGGCGTCCGCGCGCAGCCCCCAGGAGCTGGTCGCCCTCGCCCGGCACTCGGCGAAGGAGGGCGCGCTGGAGGCGGACACCGCCGAGCTGTTCGTCCGTACGCTGAATCTGGCCGAGCTGACGTCGGAGAACGTGATGACCCCCCGGGTCCAGGTCACCGCCCTCGACGTCCAGGCCACCGTGGAGGACGTGGCCAACGCGACCCGGGCCACCGGCCTCTCCCGCTTCCCGGTCTACCGCGGCAATCTGGACACCGTCGTCGGTATCGCGCATATCAAGGACGTCCTGGCGATCCCCGCCGACCAGCGGCCCCGCAAGAGCGTCTCCGAGGTGCTGCGCGAGCCGCTGCTGGTCCCGGAGACACTGACCGTGGACCGGCTTCTCGACCGGCTCGGCGGCCGTTCCACCATGGCCGTCGTCATCGACGAGTACGGCGGCACGGCCGGTGTCGTGACGATGGAGGACATCGTCGAGGAGGTCGTCGGCGAGGTCCGTGACGAGCACGACCCGCAGGAGACCCCGGATCTCGCCCCCGCCGGGCGGGACGCCGACGGCCGCGCACTGTGGTCGGCGGACGGCGCCGCCCGCACCGACCAGCTGGTCCGGATCGGCCTCAAGGCCCCCGACGGGCCGTACGAGACGCTGGCCGGAATGATCGCCACCGAACTCGGCCGGATCCCGGTCGAGGGCGACCGGATCGACCTGCTGGGCTGGCGCCTCGACGTGGTCGACGCGTCGGGCCGACGGGCCGCGCGCGTGCTGATGCACGCACCGCTGCCCACGGCGGAGGACGAGCCGCGGGACGGCGTACGGAAGGCCCGGGTGGGGCACGGCACCGCCGGCCCCGAATCCGGCCGTGACGGCGGGGAGGCCGGACGATGACCACGATCCAGTTGCTCATCGGCCTGGCGACCCTGGTCGTCAACGCCTTCTTCGTCGGCGCGGAGTTCGCCCTGATCTCCGTGCGCCGCAGCCAGATCGAGCCGGAGGCCGAGGCGGGCAACCGCCGGGCCAAGAGCGTCCTGTGGGGTCTGGAGCACGTCTCCGCCCTGCTGGCCGCCGCCCAGCTCGGCATCACCCTGTGCACCCTGGTGCTCGGTATCGTCGTCGAGCCCGCCATCGCCCATCTGCTGGAGCCGGTCTTCCACTCCCTGGGCGTACCGGAGGGGCTGATCCATCCGATCTCGTTCATGATCGCGCTGGCTCTCGCCACCTATCTGCACATGCTCCTCGGCGAGATGGTGCCGAAGAACATCGCCCTGGCCGAACCGACCCGCACGGCGCTGATCCTCGGCCCGCCGCTGGTCGCCATCGCCCGGGCGCTGCGTCCGGTGATCTTCACGATCAACGCCTTCGCCAACACCCTGCTGAAGCTGATGCGGGTGGAGACGAAGGACGAGGTCGCGGCGACCTTCTCGGACGACGAGCTGGCCCGGATGGTCGACGACTCGGGTGACGCGGGGCTGCTGGACGGCCGCGCCGCCGGACGGCTCCGGGACGCCCTGGAGCTGGGCCGCCGCCCGGTCCGGGACGTGGTGATGCCGGAGGAGCGGGTGGTGTACGCCCGCGCCGGGACGACTCCGGAGCAGCTGGAGCTGCTGTCGGCGGAGTCCGGCTTCTCCCGCTTCCCGGTGATCGACTCCAGCCGCACCATCCTCGGCTACCTCCATGTGAAGGACGCCCTGGACGCGGTACCGCGCGATGTCGCCTTCCCGGTGACGGCCATGCGGCCGATCGCCCGGGTCCGGGCGACGACCCCGCTGGACGACGTCCTGACGGCGATGCAGCGCAGCGGTACGCATCTGGCCGCGGTCCTCGACGAGGACGGCGCCCCGGAGGGTCTGGTGACCATGGAGGACGTGCTGCGCGAGCTGGTCGGCCGGACGGACTGACGTCCCCCACCGCACGGCCTCGCACGGCCTCGTGTCACGGCGGCCCGTTCCGTACTCCTCCGGGGAGTCGGGGCGGGCCGCCGCCGTTTCCCCGGGGGCGCCGGGCGGGACCGGGCCGGGCTCTCCGCCCGGAGGCGGGGCGGGTGCCCGTCGAGTCCCCGCCCGGGACGGGGGCGAGCGGCGGCCGGGCTCCCGCCACCTCGTGCCGGGGCGAGCCGCCGCCGGACCCCGCTCGGCGACCGAACAGCCGGGGTCCCGCCCGGAACGTGCGGCGGCGCGTCCCCGACCCGGGGCGGGGACGCGCCGGACCGGGCCCCTCGCCCGGGCTCCCCGGCGGTCCGCCACCGGGTTTCCGCCCGGAGCAGGGCAGACCGCCCGGCCGGGGCGAGCCGCCGCCGGATCCCGCTCGGCGACCGCACAGCTGGGGCCCCGCCCGGAACGCGCGGCGGCGCGTACCCGAGTCCCCGCCCCGGACCGGGCCCCTCGCCCGGGCTCCCCGGCAGACCGCCACCGGGTTTCCGCCCGGCCGGGGCGGGCCGCCGCCGTTTCCCCGGGGGCGCCGGGGCGGAGCCGGGCCGGGCGGCCGGGAGCCGGGGCGTACCGCCGGGTTTCCCGGCCACCGGGCGGCGGCCGGTAAGCACCCGTTCCGCGTTCCGCGACCCCCGCGGCCGGGCGGCTACCGCGCGGTAGGATCGCTCCGCCATGGAGATCAGCAGCGACCCCGCGACCCACCCGGGCCCCAGCAGTCTCGTCGCCCTGGGCGACTCCTTCACCGAGGGCATGTCGGATCTGCGGCCGGACGGCTCGTACCGCGGCTGGGCCGATCTGCTGGCCGCCCGGCTCGCCGCCCGCTCCCCCGGCTTCCGCTACGCCAATCTGGCGGTACGCGGCAAACTCCTCGGGCAGATCGTCGACGACCAGGTCGCCCCGGCGGCGGCCATGCGGGCCGATGTGGTGACCTTCGTCGGCGGGCTCAACGACGTACTGCGGCCCCGGATCGACATGGACCGGGTACGCGCGCTGCTGGACCGGGCGGTCGGCACCCTGGCCCCCGGCTGCGGCCGGCTCGTCCTGATGCACAGCCCCGGCCGCCACGGACCGCTGCTGGACGCGGGCAGGCCGCGGATGGAGGAGCTGTACGCCCATCTGGACGCCCTGGCAGCCCGGCACGGCGCGGTGGTCGTCGATCTGTACGGCGCCCCGGTGCTGGGCGATCCCCGGCTCTGGGACGCGGACCGGCTGCATCTGACCGCCGAGGGGCACCGGAGGGTGGCCGAGGCGGTCTGGCAGGCCCTCGGTCTGCCCGCCGAGGAGGACTGGCGGGCCCCGCTGCCGCCCGCCGCCCCGCCGGGCTGGGGCGACCGGCGCGCGGCGGACTTCCGGTTCGCCCGCCGCCATCTCGCGCCCTGGATCGGCCGCAGGCTGACCGGCCGCTCCTCGGGCGACGGCCGCCCGGCCAAGCGGCCCGAACTGCTCCCGTACGACTCCGGCACCGACGCCTTCCCCCGCTGAGCGGGCCCGGAGCCGCGGGGTCCGGCGCCCCGGCGGCTGGTCCGTACCGCGGACCGGCGCACTGGCCTGGGCGGATCGCCAGTAGAATCCGGCCACGTGACTGCTGTGTCTGCGAAGCCCCGCATCCCCAATGTCCTGGCCGGCCGGTACGCCTCCGCCGAACTGGCCGCCCTGTGGTCCCCCGAGCAGAAGGTGAGGCTGGAGCGGCGGCTCTGGCTCGCGGTGCTGCGCGCGCAGCGCGATCTGGGGATCGACGTCCCCGAGGCCGCCCTCGCCGACTACGAGCGGGTGCTCGACCAGGTCGACCTGGCGTCGATCGCGGAGCGCGAGAAGGTCACCCGGCACGATGTGAAGGCGCGGATCGAGGAGTTCAACGCGCTCGCGGGTCATGAGCAGGTCCACAAGGGCATGACCTCCCGCGATCTCACCGAGAACGTGGAGCAGCTCCAGATCCGGCTCTCCCTCGAACTGGTCCGGGACCGTACGGTCGCCGTGCTCTCCCGGCTCTCCCGGCTCGCCGCCGACAACTCCGAGCTGGTGATCGCGGGCCGTTCCCACAATGTCGCCGCGCAGGCGACGACGCTGGGCAAGCGGTTCGCCACCGCCGCCGACGAGCTGCTGGTGGCGTTCGGGCGGCTGGAGGAGCTGATCGCCCGCTATCCGCTGCGCGGTATCAAGGGCCCGGTCGGCACCGCCCAGGACATGCTGGATCTGCTCGGCGGCGACGCGGAGAAGCTGGCGGAGCTGGAGCGGCGGGTCGCCGGGCATCTGGGCTTCGGCCGGGCGTTCACCTCGGTGGGCCAGGTCTATCCCCGCTCCCTCGACTACGACGTCGTGACGGCGCTGGTCCAGCTGGCCGGGGCGCCCTCGTCGCTGGCGAAGACGATCCGGCTGATGGCCGGGCACGAACTGGTCACCGAGGGCTTCAAGCCGGGCCAGGTCGGCTCGTCCGCGATGCCGCACAAGATGAACACCCGCTCCTGCGAGCGCGTCAACGGCCTGATGGTGATCCTGCGCGGCTATGCCTCGATGACCGGGGAGCTGGCGGGCGACCAGTGGAACGAGGGCGATGTGTCCTGCTCGGTGGTGCGCCGGGTCGCGCTGCCGGACGCCTTCTTCGCCCTGGACGGGCTGCTGGAGACGTTTCTGACGGTCCTGGACGAGTTCGGCGCCTTCCCGGCCGTGATCGCCCGGGAACTGGACCGCTATCTGCCGTTCCTGGCCACCACCAAGGTCCTGATGGGCGCGGTGCGCGCCGGGGTGGGCCGGGAGGAGGCGCACGAGGTCATCAAGGAGCACGCGGTGGCGTCGGCGCTGGCGATGCGGGAGCGGGGCGCTGAGCGGAACGAGCTGCTCGATCTGCTGGCGGCGGACGCGCGGATCCCGCTGGACCGGTCGGCGCTGGACGCGCTGATGGCGGACCGGCTGTCGTTCACGGGTGCCGCCGCCGCGCAGGTCGCGGAGGTGGTGTCGCGGGTGGACGAGGTCGTGAAGCGGTATCCGGCCGCCGCCGGGTACGCCCCCGGCGCGATCCTCTGACGGCCGTCGGCGTCCGTGCCGCTGCCGTCGCCGGAGGAGCTGCGGGCCGCCCGTGACAGCACCGTGGACGATGTCGTCGCACCCGGGCTCTCGGTGCTGTTCTGCGGGATCAACCCGAGTCTGATGTCCGCGGTGACCGGCCACCACTTCGCCCGGCCCGGGAACCGGTTCTGGCCGGTGCTCCGGCTGTCGGGGTTCACCCCCCGGCAGCTGGCCCCGGCCGAGCAGGGCGAGCTGCTCTCGTACGGACTGGGGATCACCAATGTGGTGGCGCGGGCGACCGCGCGGGCCGACGAGGTGTCGGCGGCCGAGTTCCGCGAGGGTGGCCGGGTCCTGCGGGAGAAGGTGGCGCGGCTGCAGCCGGGTTGGCTCGCGGTGGTCGGGGTGACGGCCTACCGGGTCGCCTTCGCCGAGCCGAAGGCCCGGATCGGCCCGCAGGAGCGGACGATCGGGGAGACCGGGATCTGGGTGCTGCCGAACCCGAGCGGGCTCAACGCGCACTGGACCGCGCGGACCATGGCCGAGGAGTACGGGCGGCTGCGGACGGCCGCCGGATGATTCGGCGGCCTGGCGCGTCCCCGGCACCCCCGGAGCGGCCGTCCCCGGGGCAGCCGGGGCGCCTGTTCCCGGGGCGACCGGAGGGTTCGCGCCCGGCGTGCCGCCTTGCCCCGGGCCCATGAACGGTGCGACGGGGGCGGTCAACGAGTACCATCCGGCAGACAACGCGCCCGGGCTGCACGAGCCGGGGCTGGAAGGACACACGGTGGGGCGGCTGACCGGCGGAGACCCGTCCTTGCTGCGGCGGATCAACTCCGCGGTGGTACTCCATGCGCTGCGGGGCGCGGGATCTCCCACGCTCACGGATCTGACCCGGGCCACGGGCCTGTCCCGGCCCACGGTCGAGGGCGTGGTCGAGGGGCTCATCGAAGCGGGGCTGGTGGCCGAGAGCGTGCCCGAGGAGGGCGGCGCCCGGCGCCAGGGCAGGCCCGCGCGCAGATTCCGGTTCCGGGTGGAGGCGGGGCATCTGCTGGGGATCGAGATCGGCCCGCACCGGGTGGCGGCGCTGCTCTCGGGTCTCGACGGGCGGATCATCGGCGCGGCGTCGCGCGATGTGCCGGACACCGCGTCGGCCGACGACCGGCTGGACCGGGTCCGGGTGGTGGTCGCCGACGTACTGCGGCGGACCGGGGTCTCCCGGTCCAATCTGCGGGCCGTCGGGGTGGGTTGTCCGGGGATCGTGGAGACCGACGGAACGGTTCGGCTGGGGGTGGCGCTGCCCGGCTGGACGGGGCTCGCCCTCGGCCAGCGGATCCAGCGCTCGTTCCGCTGCCCGGTCCTGGTCGAGAACGACGCCAACGCCGCCGTCGTGGCCGAGAAGTGGAAGGGCGTCGCCAAGGACTGCGACGACGTGGTGTTCGTCCTGGCCGGGCTGAGCCCCGGGGCGGGCTCGCTGATCAACGGGCGGCTGCACCGGGGCTTCGGAGGCGCCGCCGGGGAGATCGGGGCGCTGCATCTGCTGGGCCGGGAGATGCGGCCGGAGAAGCTGCTGTCGCCGACGGACGAGCCGTTGCACCCGCTGGACGAGCAGGCCGTGACCGAGGTCTTCGCCCTGGCCAAGCACGGGGACCTACGGGCCCAGGCCGCCGTCGACCGCTATCTCCACCGGCTGGTGCACGATGTGGCGGCGCTGGTGCTGGCGCTCGATCCCGAGCTGGTGGTGATCGGCGGCTGGGCGGCCGGGCTCGACGGGATCCTCGCCCCGCTCCGGAGCGAGCTGTCGCGCTACTGCCTGCGCCCGCCGCGGGTGGTGCTGTCCCTGCTGCGGGAGGCGGCGGTGGCGACCGGCGCGCTGCGGATCGCCCTCGACCACGTCGAGGACGAGCTGTTCGCGGTGGAGGCCATGGCGGCGCGCAACTGACGCCGGGAGCCGTCAGGGGCGCGGGGCCCCTGACGGGGCGCACGACCGGCCGTCGGGGCCCTAGGCCGTATCGTCAAAATCCCGCCTGGCCCGCGACGCCCGGCACGCACATTCTCCCCCGTAGCCCTTCGGGCACGGGGGCGCCCCCAGCGTTGTCGGGATTTCCCGAGTACGCCCAGTACGAGGAAAACCGCCCCCTGGCTCCGCCGGGGGGACCCCCACCGCCATCGCGGACTGCACGCACCGGACGCCGCGGGCCCCGCCCTTCGGGCGGACGGCGCCACTTTCGCAACACGCCCTAGCGGGCGGAAGCCGTACGGGAGGGCCCTCCCGCGCCCGATGCCGCGCCCGGGTCCGGATCGAGGGGCACGCCGACACCTCCGCCGGGCCGTACGGTGCCGAATGGCGAACCGGCCGCCGCCGGGCCCTGATCCGGTGGGGGACGGATCGGGGCACCGGCGGCGGCCGGTCGGTGAGCTGTCGGGCCCGGGACGGACGGTGATCCTCCGTCCCGAGCCGCGCGGGGCGGCTGCCCCGGGTCGTGTCCGGGAAGTTCCGAACACCGGCGCGCGTACACGAGTTGCCCTCCGGCGGTGGCCGTACGGAGGTCGCCGTGGGGGGCGGACCCGTACGGAAACCGGCTCAGGAGGCCCGGCGTTCCTCGGTGTGGTGGCTGATCCGGACATCGCCGGAGTCGCCGAAGGTCAGCCGGCAGGTGTCCGCCCGGTAGGTGGCGACGGAGACCGCGACCGTACGACCCTGGGAGAAGTAGCGGGTCGTGACGACGAGTACGGGCGAGCCGGGCAGCCGGTCCAGTTCCCTGGCGTCGTCGGCCCGGGCCGAGCCCAGTTCGACGGAGCGGTCCTGGCCGTCGAGTTCGAGGCGCTGCAACTCCCGCAGGACGCACCGGGCACGGGCCGCGCCCGAGGGCACGTCTATGGCCGACAGGTCGGGCACGGAAGCGGCGGGCACATAGAGCTGTTCGGCGGCGAGCGGCTGGCCGTGGCTGACCCGCAGCCGCCGCAGGGCGTACGTCTCCTCCCCCGCCGCCGTCCCCAGGATCACGGCGACCGCCGCGGGCGGTGCCGTACGGTCGCAGTCGAATGCCTGCCAGGCGTCCTGGGGGGCGCCGGGCCAGGTGTGCTGGGTCGTCGAGACGTCCACACCGAGCCGGGGCGGGGCGACCGTGGTGCCCACCCCGCGACGGCGCTGGAGACGCCCTTCCAGTTCGAGCTGTTCGAGGGCCTGGCGGAGCGTCGCGCGGGCGACCCCGAAACGGGCCGCCAGCTCACGCTCGTTGGGCAGGATCTCCCCGACCGCGAAGTCCGAGTCGAGGGCTTCACCGATCACGTTCTTCAGGTGCCAGTACTTCGGCTCCGGCACAGTTTCCAGCTGCGTGGTCCCCACCCTGATCCTCCGCGATCGCCGTGTCAGCGGCGGCTATTCCGCGCCTTTGTTTACGTTCTTTTTTAAAGGTTCCTGCACTATGCCCTGTGACCATAGGGCGGCCCGGAAACTTGGTCAAGACCAATCCTGCCCTGGTTACGCTCTGAAGTCGACCGGTTCCCCTGCGCGTTCACGAGCTGTTAGCACCCCGGACAGGAAGATGCGGAAACCAATCCGAAGGTTTCCGGACACCGCCCCCGACGTGCGGGAAATCCGCGTCAGACCAGCAAGGGGGCGGGGCGGTTTCCGGACGGCGGAAGATCCTTCAACGCACCCAGCTTGTCGGGGTTGCGAAGGATGTACACACACGAGATCCGATCGTCCACAACACCCAATTGGAGTACGGAATCGGGCATTCCGGCGGAGAGCACGAGAATCGAGGGGACGCCGTTGACCACCACGGGCCGGAACTCCATGTCCACCGGCGGGCGTCCGGCCGCGCCGATGAGGAACCGGCCCACCTTGTCGGCGCCCTCGATGACCCGCAGCGGTGCCTTGGACTTGCCGCCGCTGTCGCCGACCAGGGTCGCGTCGGGGGCGAGCAGGACGAGGAGTTCACCGAGATCGCCGCCCCCGGCGGCGGCCAGGAACCGCTCGGTCACCTCACGGCACCGGGCGGGGTCGACGTCGTACCGGGGTCTGCGGTCCTCGACATGGCGGCGGGCCCGGCCCGCCATCTGCCGTACGGCGGCCTCGGAACGGTCGAGCGCGGCGGCGATCTCCGCGTACGGGAAGCCGAACGCCTCACGCAGTACGAACACCGCGCGCTCGGCGGGCGACAGCGCCTCCAGCACCACCAGGACGGCGAGGGAGACGGTGTCGGTCAGCACGGCCCGCTCGGTCGTGTCGGGGACCGGGCCGCCCGGTGCTCCGAGGGCGGCGGTGGGGACGGGTTCGGGCAGCCAGGGGCCGGGGTACGACTCGCGGCGGGCGCCGATCTGCCGCAGCCGGTCGACGGCCAATCGCGTGGTGATCCGTACCAGGAAGGCCCGCGGTTCCAGTACCCCGGAACGGTCTCCGGCCGACCACCGCAGCCATGCCTCCTGGACCACGTCCTCGGCGTCGGCGATCCGGCCGAGCATCCGGTAGGCCACACCCGTCAGCAGCGGACGGTGCTCCTCGAAGACATCGGTCAGAGCGTCGGCAGCGGGGTCGTTCACCACCGTCCCATCCCAGCTCACGGGAGTCGGTGTGTCCAGGAGAACGGGGCCGTGCGGGCGTCGGCGTGACGGGACTCACGGTCCGGGGCGCGGACGGCGGACGCCGGGGCGCCGGAACTCCGGGATGCGGACGAGGGAGGCGCGGGGCGCCCGGTGAGCCGGTGGCGCCGACGGGGACCTGTCACAGGGTCCCCGTCGGCGTCCGGCGGCGACGCTCCGCCGCCGGTCCCCCGAGGGGTCGGGCGGGCCGTCACCCGAGGGTGACGACCCGCCCCGGGGGCCGCTGTTACCGCTTCCCGGGAGCGGATGCCGGGCAGGCGCCGGGCGCCGCCGACGGGGAGTCGCCGGAGGCTTCGGGCACTTCGGGCACTGCGGGCGGGGCGTCCCCGGACGCCCGGGCGCGGCTCCGGCGCAGGGTGAGGACCCCGGAGCCCAGGGCCGCCCCGGCGCCGACCAGGACCCCGCCCGCGGCCTGGGCGGCGCCGAACGCGCCCACCCCCACCAGCGGCGCGGTCAGGGCGGCGGAGACCGGGATCATCCCGGTGAACAGGGTGGCGCGTTCGGTCCCGATCCGCTGGACGCCCATGTACCAGGCGACGAAGCCGATCACGGTGACCACCGCCGCCTGCCAGAGCAGGGCGGCCGTCTCGGCGCCGGTCGGTACCCGGACCAGGCCGGCCCCGTCCACGATCAGTCCGATCAGCACGGACTCGACGGCGGCCACGGCGCAGACACAGGCCGTCAGCAGCCGGGGGCCGAGGGGCCGCAGGACGGGCGCCGCCAGGACGGCGAAACCGACCTCGCCGACGAGCGCGGCCACCGACCAGACGATGCCCGCCGTGTCGGTACGCCCCCAGCCCTGGACGGTGAAGGCCCCGGCGGCCACCAGCAGCGCCCCGTACAGCACCGGCCGGGTGGGGCGGCGGCGGCTCGTCAGCGGCACCAGGACGGCGACCACCACCGGCGCGCAGCCGACGAAGACCCCCGGAACAGCCGGTTCCGCGGTGCGTTCGGCGGCCAGTACCGCCAGATTGAATCCGACCATGCCGATCCCCGCGACCAGCCCGATCCGGACCCACTGGCGGGTCGTGAGGGCCCGGACGGGGCCGAGGGCCGCACGACCGCCCACCAGGGGCAGCAGGAGCAGGAAGGCGAGGCCGTAGCGGAGGGCCTGGCCGCCCGCGTAGGGGTAGTCGCCGAGCACGCTGTTGGCGGTGAAGGAGGCCCCGACCAGGGCGTAGGCGAAGGTGACGAGGAGGATGCCCTGGACGGCCGCGGCACGGCCGGGGACGGGGGCCGGGTCCGCCGCGGCGGGGGCCCGGGTGGCGCGTTGCTTCATGGACACGACGCTAGGGACCGGGGCGGTCCCCTTTAAGGTCCACTTCCATGACGTCATCGAGGACCACTTCCCGCCGCCCGGCGGCGGACGGAACACCTCCGGGCGGCGGCTTCGCCTGGGAGCTCCTGCTGCCGACGGCCGCCGCCCCGGCCCGGCGGCGCGGCCGGGCCCTCCAGGAGGCGCTGCGGGACGCCGTCCGGTCGGGGCGGCTGGCGGCGGGGACCCGGCTGCCGTCCAGCCGGGCGCTCGCGGCCGATCTGGGGGTCTCCCGGGGACTGGTCACGGAGGCGTACGAACAGCTCGTCGCGGAGGGGTACCTCCGCAGCGGCCGGGGTTCGGGCACCTGGGTCGGGGACGCGGTGCGCTCCGGTGTTCCGGCGGCCCAGGGGCCCGTACGGGGGCGGCGGTCGGCCGTGGTGGACTTCCGGCCGGGGTCGCCCGATCTGTCGCTCTTCCCGAGGGCCGCGTGGGCGGCCGCGTTCCGGACCGTGGTCGGTGAGCTGCCGCACCGGGGGCTGAGCTATCCGGACCCGCGGGGGCTGCCCGGGCTGCGGACGGCGCTTGCGGCGCTGCTGACCCGGCGGCGCGGGGTGGTCGCCGACCCGGACTGTCTGGTGGTGTGCGCGGGCGTCACCCAGGCCACGGCCCTGCTAGGGCTCGTCCTGCACGGGCACGGGGAGCGGGCGATCGGGGTGGAGGATCCTGGGAGCCCGGTCCACGGTCCGGTGTTCGCGGCGTGCGGGCTGCGGATGACGGGGCTGCCGCTGGACCCGGAGGGGCTGGCGACCGGGCCGTTGCGGCGGTCGGGGGTGCGGACGGTGATGACCACGCCGTCGCACCAGTTCCCGACCGGAATCGCCTATTCGGCCCGGCGCCGGGTCGAACTCCTCGACTGGGCGCGGTCCGTGGACGGGCTGGTGGTGGAGGACGACTACGACGGGGACTTCCGGTACGACCGGGCCCCGGTGGGCGCGCTCCAGGGGCTCGACCCGGACCGGGTCGCGTACACCGGTTCGGTGAGCAAGTCCCTGGCCCCGGGGCTGCGGATGGGCTGGCTGCTGGTGCCGCCGCGACTGCTCGACGAGGTCGTGGAGCGCAAACGCACCATCGATCTCGGCAATCCCTCCCTCGACCAGGCGGTGATGGCCCGGTTCGTCGAGCACGGGGACTACGACCGGCAGCTCCGGCGGTGCCAGCGGGCGTACCGGGAGCGGCGGGACATCCTGGTCGGGGCGTTGACGGAGCGGTTCCCCGGGGTCGAGGTGAGCGGGATCGCCGCCGGGCTGCACATCATCGCCCGGCTTCCGGAACGGTACGGTCCGGAGGAGCGTTTCATGGCGGCGGCACGGGCGGCGGGGGTGTCCGTACGGCCGCTGACGGAGCACGAACTGACCCCGGTCGCGGAACCGGGGCCGGGGGTCAGGCTGGTGCTGGGCTACGCCCATCTGGCGCCGTCGGAGATCGTCCGGGGGGTGGATCTGCTGGCGGCGGGGGCCGACGGCTGAGGCCGGGCGGGGGCGGCGGTCCGGCCGGGCGGCACGGGTGTCCGATCCGGTTGCCCGGCCGTTCATCCGGGGTTGGGGCGGGCGTACGGCCGGGACGTTAGGCAGGGACCGCCACCGTTTCCGGCTCCTCTCGGAGGTTCACGATGTCCCTCGGCACAGGCGATTCCCCCGGCATGTCCTCACCCGGTCCGTCCACTTCTCGTACGTCCGGCCCGGACGTCCCTGCGGGCCCGGGAGCGGGTACGGGTACGGGAGGCGGTACGGGTACGGGGCGGCGGGCCCTGCTCCGGGGGACGGCCGCCGCGTCCGCCGCGCTGGTGGTGCCGCTCGCGGCGGCACCGGGCGCGGGGGCCGTACCGGGCCCGGCGCCGGGGCTGGTGCTGGGGGGACGGCCCCGGGCGTCCTGGGGCGTCCAGTCCGGTGGGGTGACGTCGTCGTCCGGTCTGGTGTGGGCGCGTTCGGACCGGCCCGCGCGGATGATGGTGGAGTTCTCCCCGACCCGTTCGTTCCGGCGGGTACGACGGGTGCCGGGGCCGTTTCTGGGCCCCGGCACCGACTTCACCGGGACGACGGCGCTGCGCGGACTGCCCGCCGGTGAGGAGGTCCACTACCGGGTCGTCCTCGCGGACCCCGGTGACGGGCGCCGGACCGGGGAGCCGGTGTACGGCTCGTTCCGTACCGCGCCCGACCGGCGCCGCGACGGGGTCCGCTTCCTCTGGTCGGGCGATATCGCGGGCCAGGGTTGGGGGATCAATCCAGATATCGGCGGATTCCGGGTCTACGACGAGATGCTGCGGCTGGATCCCGACTTCTTCCTCTGCAGCGGGGACTCGATCTACGCGGACGGGGTGGTCGAGCCGTCCGTGACCCTGCCCGACGGCCGGATCTGGCGCAATGTCACCACCGAGGAGAAGTCGCGGGTGGCGCAGTCGCTCGACGACTTCCGGGGCAACTTCCGCTACAACCTGCTCGACGAGAACGTCCGCCGGTTCAACGCGCGGGTGCCGACCGTGGCGCAGTGGGACGACCACGAGGTGCGGAACAACTGGTATCCGGGGCAGATCCTGGACGACCCCCGCTATACGGAGAAGCACGTGGACGTGCTGGCGCGGCGGGCGCTGCGGGCCTTCGCGGAGTACTTCCCGACCCCGACGCTGCCGGTCTCCGGCCGCCGCCCGGACCTCGGGTACGAGGGCCTCGCGGGTCGGGACTCCGGCGGGCCCGGCGGACCCGGCCCGTCCGGCGGCCGGATGCACCGGGTCGTCCGGTACGGGCCGCTGCTGGACGTCTTCGTCCTCGACATGCGCTCGTACCGGAATCCGAACTCGCCGGGGCGGCGGGCCGATGACGAGCAGGGCATCCTCGGCGCCGGACAGCTCGCCTGGCTGAAGCGGGAGCTGGCCCGGTCGCGGGCGGTCTGGAAGGTGCTCGCGGCGGATATGCCGATCGGGCTGGTCGTTCCCGACGGGTCGGCGGACTTCGAGGCGATCGCCCAGGGCGACCCGGGCGCGCCGCTCGGGCGGGAACTGCAGATCGCCGAGCTGCTGCGGTTCGTCAAGCACCGGCGGATCACCGGCACGCTCTGGCTGACGGCCGATGTGCACTACACCTCCGCCCAGCACTACGCGCCGGAGCGGGCCGCGTTCCAGGACTTCGCCCCGTTCTGGGAGTTCGTCTCCGGGCCGCTGGCGGCGGGCGGCTTCCCGGCCAACGCGCTGGACGCGACGTTCGGGCCCGAGCGGGTCTTCGTCCGGGCGCCCGAGCGGGCCAATGTCTCGCCGATGGAGTCGCCGCAGTACTTCGGTGAGGTGGAGATCGACGGCGGCAGCGGCGCGCTGACGGTACGGCTGCGGGCCGAGGGCGGGCAGGTGCTGTTCAGCCGGGTGCTGGAGCCGGGGCGCGTCGGGCAGTGACGGCAGTACGGCGCCGGTCGCTTCGCCCCCCGCCGGTCGAGCGGGTCGGGGCGGCTCGGCGGCGGCCCCGGCGTGCGGGCCCTGGGCGTCGGGCTCGCGGCGCGTCACGGCGGATCCCGGCCGGTGGGGGCCACGGTGGCAGTCACGGTCCGGGGCTGGCGAGTTCTCGCCAAACCGGACTCGGGGACGGACAATCGGCACTGGTCGAGCCGGGTTCCCCAGGGTAAGGGCCCGGGGAGTGCCGAGGGGGCGAACCCCTCAGGAAGCCGCCGGGTGGGGTCCGTTGTCAGTGTCGGGCCCTACGGTCCGTTCCATGACACGCACAGTGCAGGCGCTCGCCTACACCCGTCCCTCCGCGCTCAGCGCCGCGGCGGACGGGGACCTTCTCGGCCTGGAGACCTCCGGGGGACTGACCCCGGCGGGGGCCGAGGACAGCCCGAACTTCTTCTCCGGTTTCCTGGAGTCGCCGCAGACGGCCGCCCGGGGGCTGCTCGCCGTGGCCGATGTGGCGGCGGCCCGCTATGTCCGGCCGGAGCTGCGGCGGCTGCTGGACCCGGTGGTGACGGGGAACGGCGACCGGCTGCGCTTCGAGTCGTTCTCGGGCTGCTGCGGGGTGTACGCGCGGCTCGACGTACTGCGGGACGGTCTCGGTGGCACGGAGACCGGGCGCGGCACGACCAATGTGGATGTCAACGATCCGCTGCGGAACGCCCTGTCGCGGCTGACCGGCGACAGCCCGCTCCATCTGCGGGTGGGCCCCGGTGAGATGGCCGTGACGACCCTGGACGGCTCGATCGTGGAGAAGAAGGTCCCGCTGCCGGACCGCTGGCTGCGCGGATTCGCGGAGGCCCAGGTGGCGACGGCCGGGTTCGATCTGCGGGCCGAGCTGTCGGCGGCGGAGGCGGTGCGGTTCCTGCGGTCGCTGCCCCGGTCCCGGACGGGCGGCTCCTCGCGCGGCGCGATGTGGGTGGTGCCGTCGGGCCGGACCCTGCGGCCGACGACCCGGCCGGTGGCGGGCGCGGTGTGCCTGCCCGGGCCGGAGCGGCTGGAGGCGTTCGGACGGCTGCTGCGGCAGGCGAAGTCCCTGCGGGTGTACGGGCCTTCGGTGGTCGACGGCGCGCCGGTGCCGACGGCGTGGGAGCTGACGCTCCCCGGGATGCGGCTGACGCTGACGCTCTCGCCCGACGCCTGGCGGGGCTTCTCCGGCGAGGGCGGGGTACTGGAGTCGCTCTCCGCCGACGAGGCCGAGCAGGACGCCGAGCTGCTGTCGGTACTGCTCGCCTGGGAGCCGGAGATCGATCCGGCGGAGCTGGCGGACCGCTCCGGTCTGCCGGTCGCCCGGGTGAAGGCGGGGCTGGTCCGGCTGGGAACCTCGGGCCGGGTGGGGTACGACGTCGCGGACGCGGCCTACTTCCACCGCGAGCTGCCGTACGACGCCGGGCGGGTGGAGCGGCACAACCCCCGGCTGACCTCGGCCCGGGAACTGCTGGCGGCGGGCGCGGTCACCGTGGACCCGGACGGCCTGTCGGCGGCGGTGGCCTCGGGGGACCGGGTCTACCGGGTGCGTGACACGGGCCGGCGGATGAGTTGTACCTGTGTCTGGTGGGCGGAGCATCAAGGGGGGCGGGGGCCCTGCAAACACGCCCTGGCGGTCCGGATGGCCCGGCGGGGCCCGGCGGCCGGACGCGGGGAGTCCGGCGGAGCCGCGGTCGTGCCGTCGGGCGCGGCGGTGACCGGCGGGACCGTGACGGGCCGGGGAGGCGCGCGATGAAGGAGCTGATGGAGGCGGTCCGCAAGGGCCGGGCGCACAAGGTTCCCGGGCTGCTGGAGCCGCTCGGACCGGCGGAGCGCAAGGAAGTGCTGGCGGAGCTGAAGAAGTTCCGGGCCGAGCTGCGCGACTGGAACTGGCAGCG
Source organism: Streptomyces sp. NPDC020875 (assembly GCF_040641415.1). Taxonomy (NCBI): domain Bacteria; kingdom Bacillati; phylum Actinomycetota; class Actinomycetes; order Kitasatosporales; family Streptomycetaceae; genus Streptomyces; species Streptomyces sp. NPDC020875. The sequence continues at coordinate 26,941 of NZ_JBFADP010000036.1, forward strand.
GTGGGATGAGCGGTCCAAGGCGTCGATCGCCGTCCTGGTCGCGGGAGCGGGCTGCCAGCCGGGCGCGGTGGCGGCGGCGACCTGGATCGGGGCCGCCCAGCTGCGCCTCGGGCGGGCCGTGCCGTCCAAGCTGATCCTGGAGGTGCTGGCGCACCGGGACGACGTATGGGTGGGGAAGGTGGCGCACAAGCTCGCGACCCGCGCCTCCAGCACCCCGGACGACGTCCGGCTGATCGAGGCGCTGGTGGCCCGCTCGGGCTGCGAGATCCCCACCGCCGACGGGCATGTGACGGGCTGGGTGGGGATGCTCTCCCAGCGGGGCGGCCAGGTCATCGCCGCGATGGCCGACGACCCCAGGGCCGCGGTGCTGGCGCCCCGGATCTTCGGGCTGTCCCGGATCCCGGCCACCATCCTGTGGGAGGGCTTCCGCGAGCCCGGTGATCCCTGGCCCGCCGGGATCGCGGAGCTGGCCCGGCGGGGGCTGGTGGAGCGGTCGGCGCTGCTCGACGCCTGCGTCGCCCGGATCCTGCGCGGCGGGCGGCCGGGCGAGATGACGTTCTGTCTGGCGGTGCTACGCGCCCTGGAGCCGGACGGCGCGGAGCTGCGGGCCAGGATCCCGGACTGGCTCGGCATGGTCTCGGACGGCACCCCGATGGTGGCGACGTACGCCCAGAAGACCCTGACCGAACTGGAGCAGCGGGGCGAGCTGCCGGAGGACGCGCTGGTGGCGATGGCGGAAGCCGTGCTGTTCCGGCCGGAGAAGGCCCTGGTGCGCTCCCAGCTCACCCTGGTCGACCGGGTGCTGAAGCGACGGCCGGAGGCGGCGGAACGGCTGCTGCCGGTGGTCGGCGAGGCGTTCGGCCAGCCGGACACCGGGCTCCAGGAGCGGGCGCTGAAGCTGGTGGCCCGCCATCTGAAGGACGTCGGGCCGACGGTCCGCGAGGACCTCGCCCTGGTCGCCGACCGGCTGAGTCCGGCCCAGCGTGAGGAGGCCCGGGCGCTGCTGGGCGGCTACGGGATGGCGGAGGACGAGCCGTACGAGGAGGTGCTGCCGCCGGTCGTGCCCCCGCGGGCCGTCGAACCGGCGCCGGCGTCGGTGGCCGAGCTGGTGGAGCGGGCGCTGGTGGTCCGGTGGTCCGGGGAGCGGGCCCTGGACTTCGAGCGGGTGATCGACGGGATGGTCCGGCTGGGCGCGGAGGACCTGCGGGCCCTCGCGGTGGCGCTGCGCGAGGCGATGCCGGAGCGTTGGTGGGCCGCCGAGCCGGACGGCGGGACCCGCTACCGGGAGGGTCACTTCCGGGAGGAGGATCCGCAGCTCGAATTCCTGATGGCGGCCCTGGCGACCCGGCTCCCCTTCGACATCGAGGCGCTGCGGAAGGACGGCAAGGACGCCAGATGCCCGAGTGAGGCGCTGGAGGCGCTGCTCTCGGCCCGGCTGCGGGAGATCGCCTACCGGCTGCTGACGGATCCGCAGCCGTTTCTGCTGGCCACCCCCACCCTGGACACCGGGGCGCTCGATCCCCTGGTTCTGGTGGAGCGGCTGCGGGAGTACGGGCGGCTCGGGGCCGAACCCGGCCCGGTGGACTTCGGCCAGGCCCTGTTGAGGGTCCGGCGGGGCGCGGGTGGTGTCGCGGCCGAGCGGGCCGCGGAGCTGGGCACACCGGAAGGCGACCGGCTCGCCGCCTGGCTGCGGGGCGAGGGGCCGGAGCTTCCGGCGCTGCGGACGCCGGGCACGGCGTCCGGTCCGGCGGCGGGCGGGGACACCGGTGTCGTGGCGAGGATGCTGCTGACCCCGTTGCGCGACGTCCGGGAGCTGCTGACGGTGAAGCAGTCGTTCCCGCGCCCGTTCCACTGGCTCGGCCGCGAGGTGCGGCTGCACCCCTGGTGCCGTCGCATGACCCGGTGGCAGTCCTTCTGGCGGTTCGCCCTGCCGTACGAGCGGGAGGCGCTGGCGTACTGGCTGCGAGACGGCCTGGACATGTGCGGCAACGGGGAGAGCCGGGGGATCACGGCCGGGCTGCTCGCGTTCGCCGAGGCGGAGGCCGGTGACGGGCCCGCGGGGCCGGAGTTGCACCGGTCGCTCGGTGTCGGGCTGAACGCCGAGCGCACAGGCGACCGGCTGGCGGCCGTGGACGCGCTGCTGTCGCTGGCGGCCCGGGAGCAGCTCGATCACGCCCGATTGGCGGTGGAGCTGACGGATTTGGTGGATCATGGGGTGATGAAACCGACCCGGCTCGCCGACGCGCTGGACACGGCCGCTTCCGGCGGCGCGTACGAGACCGTCTGGTCGGTGCTCGCCCCCGCCCTGCCCGGTCTGGTGCGGTCCGTCCCGGGCAACCGGGGTCTGGGCCGGATCCTCGCGGTCGCGGCGGAGTGCGCCGAGCGCAGCCGTCCGGCGGTCGCCGAGGAGATACCGGGACTGGCGGAGCTGGCCGGGCGGAAGGGCACCTCGCAGGTGGTGGTGCAGGCCGCACGGCTGGCCCGGGCTCTCTCCGGCACGGCTTCCCCGGCGGTGCCCGTACCGACGGACACCATCGACCAAAAGAGTACATAGGACATCAAATGCACGCTTTACCCATCAGTCACACATCGTTTGTGATCACGCAACACGCCACCGCCACAGTGGTGGGCATGACTGATGCGAACTCAGCGGTGAGCGCCCGCCGATCCCATGACCGACGACGGGCCCTCATCGGACTGACCGCGGTGCTCACGGCAGCGATCGCCGCCGGGGCGCTCGCCCGCCGGACCGAACAGACCGCAAACATCCCGGCCGGTCCCGCCTTACTGACGGCGGCCTTCCTCGCCGCCGGGGCCACCGTCTTCGTGGCCCTGCGGCGATGGGGACGACGGCGCGGCACGCACCCGCCGGACGGTGCGCCCGGTGCCGGTGATCCCGGCGCCCCGGGCGGCGTACGGGCCGACGGCACCGCGGGCGCCACCGGCGCCGGTGGCGCGGCGGGCCGGGAGGACGGCGGAACCGTCCTGAGACGGGTACGGACGACCGTCCGGGACGAACCCGGCGCGCTGGCGGCGCTCTGCGCGGCCCTCGCCGACCTGCGGGTCGACGTGATCACCCTCCAGACGCATCCACTGACCCGGGGCACGGTGGACGAGTTCCTGCTCCGTACGCCCGGGTCGCTGCAGCCGGACGCGCTCCGGGCCGTGATCCTGCGGGCGGGCGGCACGGATGTGTGGATCGAACGCGCCGACGAACACGACCTGGTCGACACCCCGACCCGGGTCCTGGGTCTGGCGACCCGGACGGCCCTCGACCCGGCCGAGCTGCCGCTGGCGCTGCGGCAGTTGCTGGGCCGCTGCACCGTCCGCTCCCGGCCGGAACCGGCGCCGGAGGCCGACCCGGGCGGGGAGCGGGCACCGGTGGAGGGCGTACTGGAGGGGACCGTGATCCGGCTGCGGGATCCGCGGGGCGGCACGGTCACGGTGGAACGGCCGTATCTGCCCTTCACACCGACCGAGTTCGCCCGGGCCCGGGCCCTGATGGAGCTGGACGCCCGGCTGGATCCCCGGACCCCGCGCGGCGAGGAACCGCACACCTTGCCGGAGGGCGAGGAGATCGTGGTGCGCCGGGCCGACGAGAGCGATCTGGCGGCCGCGAAGGAGCTGCATCTGCGGTGCTCGGAGGGGACACTGCGGGCTCGCTACCACGGGCCCGTCGGCGATGCCCACCGCTATCTGGACCATCTGCTGAGCCCGCGCCACGGGCGGACCCTCGCCGTGGAGACCACGGCCGGGCGGCTGGTGGCGCTGGGGCATCTGCTGTGGGACGGGGACGAGACGGAGATCGCCCTCCTGGTGGAGGACGCCTGGCAGCGCCGGGGCATCGGCTCCGAACTCCTGGGGCGGCTGGTCCTGCTGGCCGCGGAGACCGGTTCCCGGGGGGTGTACGCGGTGACCCGTTCGTCGAATACGGGCATGGTCGCCGCGATGCGGGGGCTGCGGCTGCCCCTCGACTACCAGGTGGAGGAGGGCACCCTGGTGATCACCGCCCGGCTGGACACCGCGGCCAGGGACTCGCTCCTGCTCTGCGAGGCGACGGACCGCTGAGACCGCCGGACCACCGACAGGGGCCGGTTCCGGGGACTCGGAAGGGGCGGGGCCGATCGCGGCCCGGCACGTGGCACCGGTCCCGTACCGGCCATCCCCTGGCTTCGGGACCGGTCACCGACCGTCGAGAACGCGCCAAAGATCTCGCCGCCGCACCCGGAACGGAAAGGCCCCCGGCGTCCGTCCCGGGTTGGTAGTCGGATCCGCTTCCGGGCGGTGGGATGACCCCGTAGCCGGAGCGGGCACGGCGGTACGGGTGGACAGGATCCGGGCCGCTACCCGGCGCCCGGGAGCGGGTGCGGGAGGCCCGGGCCCGGGCCGGTTCCGGCGCCCCGGCCGGGACCGGTGGACCGGCGAAGGGGCCGGGATCCCGGGGGTGCCGTCCGGCCCGGGCGGGCCGACCGGTTCGTCCGCATTACCCGAACGGGTGATGTGGCCGGGTTCGCTCACCGCCCGGGCGGGCCCGCCCCGGACTCGGCCGCCGGGGCCGCCCGGGGAGGAGCCGGAACCGTACGGGAGCCGCCGAGAGCCCGGGAGCGGGGCCGGGCACGGCGGCCGAGGCGCCGGGGCGGGCTCGCCGCCCGCCGTGGCGGCTCGGCGGCACGGTGGTTCACCGGCCATCGGGCGGTCGTTCAGGGGGCCGCGGGTCCCCCACGATGGTGACGCCGCCACCCCCGCTCATAGAGGATGTGTGCATGTCAGTCACCGCCAGCACCCCGCTGCCCCGTCAGGTCGCCGACAGCTATCTCGACGCGCTCATCGCCCTCGACCCGATCACCGGCACCTATCTCGGGGTCAAGGAAAGCGCCGCGCTGCTGCCCGACTTCTCCCCCGAGGGCCAGGAGGCCCGCGCCGCCCTCGCCCGGAGGACCCTCGCCGAACTGGCGGAGGCCGAGAAACGTCCCGGCGCGGAAAGCGACGCCGAGCGGCGCTGCGGCCGGCTGCTGCGGGAGCGGCTCACGGCCGAACTCGCGGTACACGAGGCGGAGGAGGGCCTGCGGGCGGGGAGCATCCTCGACTCCCCGGTCCACCTGGTGCGTACGGTGTTCACGGTGACCCCGACCGCCACCGAGGAGGACTGGGCGACGGTCGTCAGGCGGCTGCACGCCGTCCCGGCCGCCCTGGCGAGCTATCGCGCCGCCCTCGCGGAAGGTCTTGAGCGCAAGCTGTACGCCGGGCCCCGGGCCACCCGCACCACCGTCGACCAGATGACGGAGTGGATCGGGACGGGCCGGGGCTGGTTCGGGGAGTTCGCCGCCGACGGCCCCGAATCCCTCGCCCCGGAGATGGCCGAGGCGGCCGGGGCCGCCAACGGCGCGCTGGCCGCGCTCCGGGACTGGATGCGGGACGTCTACGCCCCGGCCGTGGCCGACGCCCCCGACATCGTGGGGCGGGAGCGCTACGCCCGCTGGTCGCGCTACTACAACGGGACCGATCTCGACCTGGACGAGGCGTACGCGTACGGCTGGTCGGAGTACCACCGGCTGCTGGCGGAGATGCGGATCGAGGCCGACCGGATCCTGCCGGGCGCGGGCCCCTGGGAGGCGCTGGCCCATCTCGACGTCCACGGCCGCCACATCGAGGGCGTCGAGGAGGTCCGGAGCTGGCTGCAGGGCCTGATGGACCAGGCGATCGAGGCGCTGGACGGCACCCACTTCGAACTCGCCGAGCGGGTCCGCCGGGTGGAGTCGCGGATCGCTCCTCCGGGCAGTGCGGCGGCCCCGTACTACACCGGCCCGTCGGAGGACTTCTCCCGGCCCGGACAGACCTGGCTGCCGACGATGGGCGCCACCCGGTTCCCGGTCTACGACCTGGTGTCGACCTGGTATCACGAGGGCGTGCCCGGCCACCATCTCCAGCTGGCCCAGTGGGCGCATGTGGCGGACCAGCTCTCCCGCTACCAGGCCACGGCCGGCGGTGTCAGCGCCAATTGCGAGGGCTGGGCGCTCTACGCGGAGCGGCTCATGGACGAACTGGGCTTCCTCGCCGACTCCGAGCAGCGGCTGGGTTATCTGGACGCGCAGATGATGCGCGCGTGCCGGGTGATCGTGGACATCGGTATGCATCTGGAGCTGGAGATCCCGGCGGACTCGCCGTACCACCCCGGGGAGCGCTGGACGCCCGAGCTGGCGCAGGAGTTCTTCGGGCGGCACAGCGGGCGCCCGGCGGAGTTCGTGGAGAGCGAGCTGACCCGCTATCTGTCGACGCCCGGCCAGGCGATCGGCTACAAGCTCGGCGAGCGGGCCTGGCTGCTGGGGCGGGAGAGGGCCCGGGCGGCGCGCGGTGACGCCTTCGACGCGAAGGCGTGGCACATGGCGGCGCTGTCGCAGGGCTCGCTCGGTCTCGACGATCTCGTGGACGAGCTGTCGAAGCTGTGATCCGAGACGGCCGGTGGGCGGGTCCGCCCACCGGCCGTCCCCGGGGATCCCGCCCGCCGGTATCACCGAGGGGCACCGGGTGACCGGGTCAGCGGCGGAAGCCGCCCTCGGAGTTGATCACCTCGCCGGTGATCCACTCGGCTTCGTCGGTGGCCAGCCAGGCGATCAGCCGGGCGGGGTCGTCCGGCATACCCCAGCGGCCGCCCGGGAAGCGGTCGGCGACCGCCCGGTAGTCGTCACCCGCCATGTAGTCGGTATCGACGGGGCCGGGGTTGACCGCGTTGACGGTGACCGCGAGATCGGCCAGATGGGTGGCGAGTGAGCGGGTCACCGAGGCGTTGGCCCCCTTGGCGAGGGCGTACGCCAGCTCGCCGGGCATGCCGCCCGCGATGTCCTGGCCCGAGGTCATCAGCACCACCCGGCCGCCGGGTGTCCTGGGCGGCAGTCCGGCCCGCAGCCGGGCGTACGCCTGGACCAGCAGCACCACCGAGCGGGTGTTGACGGCGAAGTGGGCGTCCAGCATCGACGCGTCGATCTTGTCGAGTGTGCCGTCGTGGCCGCTGAGTGCGTGGTTGGCGACGACGATGTCGAGACGGCCGCCGAACGCCTCGGCGGCCGTGGCGATCAGCGCCGCGGGCGCCGCCGGGTCGGACAGGTCGGCGGGGCCGTGGAACACCGGGGCCCCGGGGTCGCCGAGGGCCGCGCGGACCGCTTCGGCGACGGCCTCGGGGCCGCCGGGTTCGGCGCCCCACTCCGTGGCCTCGTCGTGCGGAACGTGGTGGTGGAGGTAGACCCCGGCACCGTAGGCGGCGAGCCTGCGGGCCACCGCGTATCCGATGCCGCCTCTTCTGCTCGCGCCGGTCACCAGGGCGGTACGGCCGCGGAGCGGCAGGGGGTCGCGGCGCAGCGCCGCGGGCTCGGGATGGGGAAGCATCGGCATGACGCCCCATCATGAGTGATCACGGCGTGGTCGGCATCCGGTTTTACGGGCGGCCGGTGCCGGGCCGGTCAGCAGCCGCAGTCGGCCGTGTCGGCGGGCGCGGTCAGCGGGTCGGGGGCGCGGCGGTCGCCGCCGTCCCGGGTCTCGTATCCGAAGCCTTCCCGTACCCAGTACTCGAATCCGCCGAGCATCTCCTTGACCCGGTAGCCGCGTTCGGCCAGGGCGAGGGCGGCCCGGGCGGCGCCGTCGCAGCCGGGTCCCCAGCAGTAGGTGACGACGGGCACGGCCGGGTCGAGGAGCCGTTCGGCCCGCTCGGGGAGGAGGGCGGTGGGCAGATGCCGGGCGCCGGGGATGTGCCCCTGGTCCCAGGCGGCGGTGGAGCGGGTATCGACGAGGACGAACCCGGGATCCTCGCCGGTGGCCAGGGCGGCGGCGACGTCCGATACGTCGGTGTGGAAGGCGAGGCTCGCCCGGAAGTACGCCGCCGCCTCGGCGGGTGGGGCCGGAGGTGTACGGAGGACCGCGTTCGGTGCGGTGACGGCGGGGGTCTCGATGGTCGCGATGGGGTTCATGGCGGTGAATCTACGGGCGCCCGGACCGCCTCTGAAGGCACTTTCCCCGGCATATGACTTGATCCGCCGGGGATTCCACGGTTCTCTTCCCCTCATGAGCGACTATGTACCGGACGCCACCGACTGGCGTCTGCTGGAGGTCCTCCAGCGTCACGGCCGGGCCGGTTTCGCGGAGCTGGCGCGGGAGGTCTCGATGTCGGCGAGTGCCGTGACCGAACGGGTCCGCAGGCTGGAGGAGGCCGGGATCATCACCGGTTACGGCGCCGTGGTGGACCGGGGGAAGCTGGGTCTGGCCATCACGGCCTTCGTCCGGCTGCGATATCCGAACGGGAACTACAAGCCGTTCCACGATCTGCTGGACACCACCCCGGAGATCCTGGAGGCGCACCATGTCACGGGCGACGACTGCTTCGTACTGAAGGTCGCCACCCGCGATATGGGTCATCTGGAGCAGGTCACGGGGCGGATCGGCGCCCTGGGTGCGATGACGACCAGTGTCGTCTACTCCTCGCCGCTGCCGGGGCGGCCGGTCAGCCGCTGAGTCACGGGCCGGGCGGCGGCCCCGGCCGGGCGGTGGTCACCGGGCCGTGTCCCGTCGTTCCCGGCCAGTACCAGCAGACTCAGGCCGAACATCAGTACGCCCAGTGGCAGATGGACCGACGGGACGTGCGCGATACCGACCAGGACCTGGACCGTCGCGAGGGCGAGGAAGCCCGACGCGTACAGGACGGGTCGGGGCGAACCGTCGTGCCGTCTCCACACCAGGACCGCCACGAGCAGATAGAGCATCGTCGTCCCGTACGTCACCCGGGCCCCGGCGTCGTGCAGTTGCGCCCCGAAGGAGGTGTCCGGGAGCAGTCCGGCGGAGATCGCCTGGAGGAAGATGGTCAGGGTCTGCAGGGCGATCGCGATCCGCAGGAACGTGGCGCCGGGCCGCTCGTTCGCCGCGGCCGTCCGCGTGGTCATATCACTGTCCCCTTGTCCGCCGTCGTCGGGCAGTAGATCGGTAAGGTCTCACCAGCCCGACGAAACGGGGCGGCGAAAGGTAAGGCGATGGGGGCGGCCGGAGGCACGGACACCGCCGGGACCGGCGGGGACGCGATAGCCGGGGAGCAGCGGCGGCTGCTCAATGTCGCGTACCGGCTGCTCGGTTCGGTGACCGAGGCCGAGGACGCCGTTCAGGACGCCTACGCCCGCTGGTACGCGCTGTCGCCCGGCGGCCGGGCGGCGATCCGGTCGCCGGGTGCCTGGCTGACGACGGTGACCAGCCGGATCTGTCTGGATCTGCTCGGCTCGGCCCGGTCCCGCCGGGAGCGCTATGTCGGCGCGTGGCTGCCGGAGCCGCTGCCCGGCCGGGCCGGGCGGGATCTCCGGGGCGGCCCGGGGCGCGCCGGCGCCGCGGACCCCGCCGACCAGATCGTCCTGGACGAGTCGGTGACCACCGCCTTTCTCGTGGTGCTGGAGTCGATGACACCGGCCGAGCGGGTGGCGTTCGTGCTGCACGACGTCTTCCGGTATCCGTTCACCGAGATCGCCGGAGTACTCGGCCGCACCCCGGCGGCCTGCAAACAGCTGGCGGCGTCCGCCCGGCGACGGGTGGGCGGGGTACGTGCCCCGGTGGCGGCGGACGGCCGGGCCGAGGTGGTGAGGCGGGTCAAGGAGGCATGGGAGAGCCGGGACATCCCGGCCCTCGTCGGTCTGCTCGATCCGGCCGCCGTGATGACCGCGGACGGCGGTGGTCTGGCGGGGGCCGCGCCGCGCCCGGTCGAGGGCGGCGCGGGTATCGCCCGCTATATGGTCGCCGTCGCCGACGGGGCTCCGGGGCTCGAACTGCTGGAGCTGCCGGTCAGCGGTCTCCCCGGCCTGGTGGCCCGGCGGGCCGGGACCGTGGTGACCGTGGCCTCGTTCGGGATCGCCGACGGGCGGGTCACCCGGATCTGGGTGGTCCGCAATCCGGCGAAGCTGCGGCCCTGGGTCGGGGACGGCGGTCCGGCCGGGCCCTGACAGGACCGGCCGCTACTCGCCCGGCGCGCCGGTCCGGAGCCGTACGGTCGAGCCGTGGCGCTCCTTGACCACCTCCAGTTGGGTGGGGATGCGACGGCGCAGATCGGCGACATGGCTGACGATGCCGACGCTGCGGTCCCGTTCCCGCAGGGAGTCCAGGACGTCCAGCACCTCGTCCAGGGTCTGTTCGTCGAGGCTGCCGAAGCCCTCGTCGATGAAGAGCGTGTCGAGGCGGACGCCCCCGGCCTCTTCGGTGACCACGTCGGCGAGGCCCAGGGCGAGGGCCAGGGAGGCGAAGAAGGTCTCGCCGCCGGAGAGGGTGGCGGTGTCGCGTTCGCGGCCGGTCCAGGCGTCGATCACCCGCAGGCCCAGGCCGGAGCGCCCGCCGCCGGAGCGGGCGTCGGAGTGGGTGAGGGAGTAACGCCCGGCGGACATCCGCAGCAGCCGGTCGGTGGCGGCGGCGGCGACCTGTTCGAGCCGGGCGGCCAGGACGTAGGACTCCAGCCGCATCCGGTGTTCGTTCTGGGCGGAGGTGCCCGCGGTGAGGGCGGCGAGCCGGGCCACCCGGGCGTGTTCCGCGCGCAGGGGTACGGAGCCCCGGACGGCGGCTGCCGCCTCGGCGGAGAGGGCGTCCAGTTCGGCGGCCCGGTCGCGGGCGGAGGCCAGGGCGGCCGAGGCGTTCCGCAGGGCGCGGTCGGCGGTTTCCAGGGTCGCGGCGGCGGCCGTCGGGTCGGCGGGCGGCAGCGCGGCGGCGGCGAGGGTGTCGGGTTCGGCGAGCCGGTCGGCGACGGCGGCGGCCTCGGCCCGCCAGCGGTCGGCGGCGCGCTGGAGTTCGCGGTGTTCGGTGTCGTCGGCGACGGCCTCGGCGGCGGCTTCGGGGGTGGGAAATCCGGCCCGGTAGGCGGCGTCCGCGGTCCGTCCGTCGGCTTCCTTGAGGCGGCGGGCGGCTTCGTCGGCGGCGCGGACCGCTTCGGCGGCCCCGGCGGCGAGCCGGGCCCGGTGCTCCAGTTCGGCGGCGCGTTCGGCGACGGACCGGGCGCCGCCTCTGGCCCGGTCCAGCTCTTCGGTGAGGGCGGCCAGTTCCCGGTCGAGGGCTTCGCGTTCGGCGGTCCTGGCGGCGACGCGCTGGTCGACCCGGTGCCGGTCCTTCAGCCGTTCCCCGTGTTCGCGTTCGGCCCGGTCGAGGGCTTCCCGGGCGGCGTGGATCCCGGAGGCGAGGGCCCGGGCCTCGCCCAGGTCGCTCTCCACCCCGGCGACGAGGGCGGCGAGTTCGGCGGCTGACGGGTCGCGGGGGTCCGGCCCGGCCCCGGGGGCGTCGGCGGCCGGCCCGTCGTCCCGGGCCCGGAGGCGGGCGGCGGCGAGGGCCGTCCGGATCCGGTCCAGCCGTCGTTCGGCCCCGGACCGGTCCTCCTCGGCCCGGGTGTGGGTCTCGTAGGCCGCGTCCTCGTCGGCGGGGGCGACCGGGGCGGTGCCGGGACGGGCCGGGGCGGGGTGGTCGGCGGAGCCGCAGACGGCGCAGGGCTCGCCGGGGACGAGCCCCGCGGCGAGTTCGGCGGCGATCTGGGCGAGGCGCCGCTCCTTGAGGTCGAGCCAGGCGGTACGGGCCGTGAGGGCGTCCTCGCGGGCGGTCCGCAGCGCGTCCTCGGCGTCGTTCGCCTCGGTGGTGAGCCGGTCCCGTTCCCGGGCTGCGTCCCGGCGCAGCCGGGCGGGGCCGAGGAGCCCGGCGAGCTGTTCGGCGCGGGTGGCGGCCTCCTGGGCGGCGGCGAGCCGGTCCTGGTGGCGGCGGCGCAGGGCGTCCCAGCCGGCCAGCCATTCCCCGGCGTCCTGCCGGGCGTCGTCGTCGGCGCGGGCGGCCCGGTCGAGGGCGGCGCGCTCGCGGGCGATCGCGGCCCCGCGGTCCTCGGCGCGCCGGGCGGCCGCCAGGGCTCCGGCCTCCCGGCGGAGGTCTTGTTCGGTCCCGGCGAGGCGGGCGGGGTCGGCGTCGGCGAGTTCGGCGGGGAGGGCGGCCCGGGCGGCGATGAGCGCGGCGGCGGCGGCGCGGTGGTCCCGCTCGGCGGCGGCGCGGAGGGTGAGGGCGGGCGTCACCCGTTCGGCCCGGCGGGCCTCCTCCAGCCGGGCCAGGACCTCCTCGTGGGCGGGGCGGGCGGCCTCGGACGCCGCCCGGCGGCGGCGGGTCTCCTCGTACCGCCGCCGGAGCCGGTCGTGTTCCCGCGCGGTGTCGAGGGCGGTACGGGCCTCGTTCCGCCGGTCCTCGGCGAGGGCGACGGCGCCGCGCGCGGCGTCCAGCCGTTCCCGGGCGCCGGAGCGGGCGACGGCCGCCCCGGCGAGTACGGCGTCGGCGAGCCCGGGGTCACCGGGCCGTGCGTCGGGCGCGGGCCACTCCCCGGTGGTGTCGGCGGCGGCCTGGGCCATCCGGTGGGCGAGGGCGAGGAGCCGTTCGTCGCCGGTGCGGACCCGGGCCTCGGTGGTACGGCGCCGTTCGGCGAGGTTCTCCTCGACGGCGGCGAAGCAGCGGGTGTCGAAGAGGCGGCCGAGGAGTCTGCTCCGGGCCTCGGCGTCGGCGCGGAGGAAGCGGGCGAAGTCGCCCTGGGGCAACAGGACGACCTGGCAGAACTGTTCCCGGCTCATTCCGATGAGCTGTTCCAGCTCCTCGCCGATCTCCTGGTGGGAGAGGCTGAGGGCGCGCCAGGTGCCGCCGGGGGTGTCGTACTCCCGGAGCAGGCTGCGGGCCCGTTCGGGGGTGAAGCCGGTGCCCCGCTTCTTGCGGCGCTGCTGGGCGGGGAAGCGGGTGATCTCCAGCCGCCTCCCGCCGAGGGTGAGTTCGAGCAGGACTTCGGTGAAGACGTCGGCGGGGGCGTGGTCGCTGCGCAGGGGGGTGCCGGGGCTCTGCCGGGCGCCGGGGACGGTGCCGTAGAGGGCGAAGCAGACGGCGTCCAGTACGGAGGTCTTCCCGGCGCCGGTCGGGCCGTGGAGCAGGAAGAGGCCGTCGGTGGTCAGGGCGTCGAAGTCGATGTCCTGGGTGGTGCCGAAGGGGCCGAAGGCGGTGAGGGCGAGGCGGTGGAGCTTCATCCGGCGGCCTCCGCCTCGGCGGTGCGGACGGCGTCGAACGCCGCGTTCAGCACGGCCCGCTCCTCGGCGTCGGGGCCGCTGCCCCGGACATGGGCCACGAAGTCCTCCGCGATCTGCCGCCGGTCCCGGCCGCGCAGCCGCCGGGCGTAGGAGAGGGTGTCGTCGGCCGGGGGCCGGTCGGGGGCGAAGACGAGGCTGAGGGTGTGCGGGAAGCGCTCCGCCAGCCGGGCCATCGGCTCGGCGGGGCGGACCGGGTCGGTGAGGGTCGCCTCGACGAAGGACTCCTCGTACCGCTCGTGGGCCGGGTCGGCCAGCAGGTCGTCCAGGCGGCCGGTGAGCCGGGCCAGGGGCCTGGGCACGGGGCAGTCGATCCGTTCGGCGGTGACGGCGCCGTCCGGGCCGAGGTCGACCAGCCACATCGTCTTGCGGTGCGCGGCCTCGGAGAAGGAGTAGGCGAGCGGCGAGCCCGAGTACCGCACCCGGTCGGTGATGGTCTGGCAGCCGTGCAGATGACCGAGGGCGGCGTAGTCCACCCCGTCGAAGACGGCGGAGGGCACGGCGGAGACCCCGCCGACGGTGATGTCCCGCTCGCTGTCGCTGGCGGCGCCGCCGATGACGAAGGCATGGGCGAGCACGACGGAACGGGTCCCGGGCGGACGGGTGGCGAGATCGGCCCGGATCCGGTCCATGGCCGCCGTGACCACGGTCTCGTGTCCGGCCCGCTCGACCCCGAACGCGTCCTTGACCAGGGCCGGTTCCAGATAGGGCACCCCGTAGAACGCGATGTCGCCGTGGGCGTCGGCGAGGACGACGGGGTCGGCGCAGCCCTCGGGGTCGGTCCGCAGATGTATCCCGGCGCGCTCGATGAGTCCGGCGGCGACGCCGAGACGGCGCGCCGAGTCGTGGTTGCCGGAGATCATGACGGTCGGTACGCCCTCGGCGGCCAGCCGGTGCAGGGTCCGGTCGAAGAGTTCGACGGCGGCGAGCGGCGGCACCGCGCGGTCGTAGACGTCTCCTGCCACCAGCACCGCGTCGACCCGGTGGGTACGGGCCGAGTCGACGAGGTGGTCGAGAAACGCGGACTGGGCGTCGAGCATGCTCACCCGGTGCAGCGACCGGCCCAGATGCCAGTCCGACGTATGCAGGAATCTCATGATCCCCGAGAGTATCGGCGGGGTCTGACAGTCCGGGTGGAATCGGGGATCCCGCGGTGATCAGGCGTCGCCATACGCCTCGCCGCCCAGTTCGAGGGCCGCGGTCCCGGCGGTGGCGTCGGCGAGCCAGCCCCGGAAGGCGTCGACGTCGGCGTCCGGGAGGGCGATCTCGATGGCGACCCGCTCGGCGTAGCCGACGGAGCGGACGGTACGGCCGGTGGCGCGCAGATCGTTCTCCAGCTTCCCGGCCCGCTGGTGGTCGACCGTGACGACGGCCAGCCGGTAGCGGCGGCGGACGACGGTGCCGAGGGTGTCGAGCGCCTCGCCGACCACTCCCCCGTAGGCGCGGATCAGTCCGCCCGCGCCGAGCTTGACCCCGCCGTAGTAGCGGGTGACGACGGCGACGGCGTAGCGGACGTCCCGCCGGGTGAGCATCTGGAGCATGGGCACCCCGGCGGTGCCGCCGGGCTCCCCGTCGTCGCTCGCCTTCTGGACGGCGGCATCGGCGCCGATGACGTAGGCGAAGCAGTTGTGGGTGGCGGTGGGGTGCTCGCGGCGGATCCGGGCGACGAACGCCTGGGCCTCCTCCTCGGTCGCCGCGGGGGCGAGCGCGCAGATGAAGCGCGATCGGTTGATCTCGGTCTCGTGGACGCCCGCGCGGGCGACGGTCCGGTACTGCTCCTGCATCCGGCCACCCTATGCTTCACCCGATCGAGGGAGGCACGGAGGGGAATGCTCCGTGCGGGTGGTCCGTTGTCGCAAGCATGTACGGAGATGACGAGACCATCCGCAGGATCCTCACCTCGACGGGTAACACCTGGGCGGTGGTGGGCCTGTCGAACAACGAGTCACGGGCGGCGTACGGGGTCGCGCGGATCCTCCAGCGCTACGGCAAGCGGATCGTGCCGGTCCATCCGAAGGAGGAGACGGTCCACGGCGAGCGGGGGTACGCGTCGCTGGCGGACATCCCCTTCGAGGTCGACGTGGTCGATGTGTTCGTGAACGGGGCGCTGGCCGGGCAGGTGGCGGACGAGGCGGTCGCCAAGGGCGCGAAGGCGGTCTGGTTCCAGCTCGGCGTGGTCGACGAGGCGGCGTACGAGCGGACCCGCGCGGCCGGACTCGACATGATCATGGACCGTTGCCCGGCGATCGAGATACCGCGACTGGGCTGAGCCCGGACGGCCGGGGCAGGTCCTGTAATCCTTCCCGGAACCACCCCGGCCCCGGGCGGCCGGGTCGGGGCACGGACGCGTCGCGGACGGCCCGTACGGCCCGGGGGCGGTACGGCCCCCCGGAGTCGTACGTATCTGGGGCGGGTCAGACGCCGAGCCCTTCGAGGACGACGGCGTTGGGGAGGGCCGCCAGGGCCTTCCCCGGGACGATCAGCTTGCCGCGCCGCAGCCCGCTGCCGAGCAGCACCCACGGTGTGTCGGCGACTGCCGCGTCGACCAGTACCGGCCAGTCGCCGGGGAGTCCGATCGGGGTGATCCCGCCGTACTCCATCCCGGTCAGCCCGGTGGCGGTCTCCTGCGGGGCGAACGACACCTTGCGGGCGCCCAGCTGCCTGCGGACGACCCCGTTCACATCGACGCGGGTATGCGAGAGGACCACGGCGGCGGCGAGTGAGGTCTCGCCGCCGCGCTTGGCGGCGACGACGACACAGTTGGCGGACTGCCGGAGCAATTCCTCGCCGTGGTGGGCGACGAAGGCCGCGGTATCGGCGATCGCCGGGTCGGTGTCGACGTGGATAAGCTGGTCGGCGGGGATGTCGCCGGTCCAGTTCCGTACGGCGTCGGCGACCGGGGCGACCAGCACGTCGAGGGCGTCGGGGGCGGGCAGGGCGGTGTCGAAGGAGCCGATGGGAGCGCGCATGATCGCACGGTAGCAAGTGTCCGGGGGCCTCCCGGGCCGGCCTTCGCGGCACCACGCCCAGCCCCGACTCCCCTTACGCCGGGGCGGGTTGGGCCGTTGCCGTACCGCCCGCCCACCGCCCCGGCGGCTACGCAGGCCGCCCCCCACTCAGAGAGGCCCCCGAGCACGGTCCGGTCCGGCGCCGGGGCACCGACCGGCGCGCCCCGAGGTCAGCGGGCGGGCGGTACGGCCACGGCCATCTTCAGCGACACGGCCTCCGGGCCGTCATTGCGATAGGTGTGCGGCGCGTTCGCCTCGAAGACGACCGAGGCCCCCGCGGGCACGGTATGCGGCTCCCCGTCCACCACCAGGGTGAGTACGCCCGCCGTGACATGGATCAGCTCGATCGTGCCGTCGGGGTGGGGGTCGGACGAACTGCCGTCACCGGACTCCAGCCACCAGGACCACAGCTCCAGGGGCCCGCGCAGCTCGGTCCCGACCAGCAGTTCGTTGAAGCTGCCCGCCGGGGTCGACCACATCCGCATCGCGCCGCCCGGGGGCACTACCCGGACCTGGGGTCCGTGGTCGCGGTCGAGCAGGGTGGCGATGCTGACCCCGAGCGCGTCGGCCAGTTTCACCGCGATTCCGACACTGGGGTTCGTCCGCGCCTGCTCGATCTGGATGATCATGCCCCGGCTGACGCCCGAACGGGCCGCCAGGGAGTCCAGGGTGTAGCCCCGCTCGCCGCGCCAGCGCTTGAGATTCCGGGCGAGCGACTGCGTCAGATGATCGAGGTCAGCCACATTCCGTCCAAGATAGTAAATGACATAGTAGAAGATCCTGCACTACCGTGTGCTGCACCGCCGGGTCCAACACACTGTACTGCGAGGTCTCTCCATGGTCGCATTGTTCGCCCTGACCACCGCCCTGCTGATGGGCCTGGCCGACTTCGGCGGCGGACTGCTGACCCGGCGCGCCCCCGCCCTCACGGTCGTCGTCGCCTCCCAGGGCATCGCGGTCACCGTCCTCGGGGCGATCGTGCTGGCGACGGCGGCCTGGCGGGAGGCGGGCCCCCAGCTCTGGTACGCGGTGGCGGCCGGGGTCCTCGGCCCGGTGGCCCTGCTCTGCTTCTACAAGGCGCTGGCCCTCGGCCCGATGGGGGTGGTCTCGCCCCTGGGCTCCCTGGGGGTCGCGGTCCCCGTCACCGTGGGCCTGCTGCTCGGCGAGCGCCCGGGACCCGTGCAGTTCGCCGGAATCGGAGTGGCCGTCCTCGGCATCCTGATGGCGGGCGGGCCCGAGCTGCGCGGCGCGCCCGTACGGCGGAACACGGTGGCGCTGACCTGTGTCGCCGCCTTCGGCTTCGGCGCGGTGATGACCCTGATCGCCGAGGCGTCGACCAGCGTCACCGGGCTCTTCCTCGCCCTCTTCGTCCAGCGCGCGGTCAATATCGCCGTCGGTGGTACGGCCCTCGCGGTCGCCGCCCGCCGGGGCCACCGGGTACTTCCGGCGGACCGGGACGGCGGCGCCGGGGCGCTCCGGTCGGCGCTGCCGCTGCTGGCCTTCGTCGGACTGGCGGACGTGGCGTCGAACGGCACCTACGCCCTGGCCGCCCAGACCGGCCCGGTGACCGTCGCCGCCGTGCTGTCCCATCTCTATCCGGTCGTCACCGTCCTGGCGGCGCTGATCGTGCTCAAGGAACGGCTGCGGGCGGTGCAGGCCACCGGTGCGGGCCTGGCACTGGTCGGCTCGGTCCTGCTCGCGGGCGGCTGACGGACCGCTCCGGCGGCCCCGCCACCGCGGCGCCCGGGCCGACTCCGGCGACTGACCGATCAGGGCACGGGACGACACCGGCCGATGACGGCCAGGGCTCAGCTCTCCCCGGACGGCTCCCGGTCCCCGGAGTCCTCCGCGAGGGCGAGGAGTTCTCCCGGGGTCACCCCGTCGGGTACCGGAAGGGGCGGCGGGGTCCGCAGCGGGGGCCGCCAGCCCCGGACCGGGTCCCAGCTCCGGACCGCCCGCGCGGGCGCGCCCGCCACCACGGTGTGGTCCGGCACCTCGCCCCGTACCACCGCACCGGCCGCGACGACCACATTCCGTCCGAGCCGGGCGCCCGGCAGCACCACCGCGCCGGTGCCGAGCCAGCACCCCGGACCGATCTCGACGGGCGCGGAGCGCGGCCACTGCTTGCCGACGGGCGTCCCGGGATCGTCGTAGCTGTGATTGGTCGAGGTGATGTAGACATACGGACCGCAGTACGTGTCCCGGCCCACGGTGACCCGGCCGTCGGCGACGATATGACTGCCCCGGCCGAGGACCACCCCGTCGCCGATGGTCACGATCGGGTCGGGGCCCAGATCGAGCCCCGGCAGCATCCCCGCCGTCAGCGTGACCTGCTCGGCGATGACACAGTGCGCGCCGAGTTCGATCCACGCCTCGCCGAAGACCGTGCCCTGCGGGAACGCCAGCCGGGTGCCCGGCCCGATCGACCGGAAGCGGAGCCGCCCGGGGCGCTCGGCCGTCACCGCGCCCGCGGTCCGCACCCCGTCCCACAACCGGTGGACGGCACGGCTCGCCACCCCCTGCCACCAGGCGGAAGGCGAGCGGAACGAGAACGCGTTTCGGCCCTTGGACACCCGCACACGGTAGTCCGCCCCGGCCGTACGCTCCGGGGCCCGGGGCTGTGATGTTCACCCCACGCGCCGCCCGCGCCCGCATCCGGACCCTTTGGTCCCGGCCGGGCCCTGCGGGCAGGCCCCTCCACCCGCCATCGACCGCCGGGCCGATACCACGATCCCGGTCGCCGCCGAGGGACTTCGGGGCGAAGTCCTCCGTTCTGTGGGGAGTCGTCGCGGTCCGGGCTCGCCGACCACCGCCCGTGGCTAGCATGAGCGCCACGCCCGTGCAGAAGATCACCGGTCAACTCCCGGTGTCCGCGCACACGTTCGGCCGAGCGCCGGTCGGCCCCTTCTCGCCCGGCCTCCGCGGTCACCTACCCCGGTATCCGCCACGCACCCCGCACCTCCGGCGGTTCCGACAGCCTCCAGCAGCGAAGGACCCCATGTCCGTGCCAGCCCCGAAACCGCACCGGATACGAACACCGCGCCCGATGCCCCCGGCCGTACCGCCCCTCGCGGTCGCGCTGGCCGCCGCGGCCGGGGCCTGGGCGATCGCCGCGGCCCCCGCCACGGCCCGGGCCTGGGCCGCCGTCACGGTCACCGCGGCCTGGGCCGCGATCGCGACCGGGATCGTCGCCGCGACGCTCGCCGCCCGGCGGCTGCGGGCCGCCGCGGGCGCCGCCGACGAGGAGGCGCGGAGCCTGCGGTCCCGGATGTCCCGCGCCGACGAGGACGTCGTCCGGATGCTGGAGGTGACCCTGCCGCTGGTGGTGAAGCGGCTGCGGGACGGGGACCCCCTCGACCGGGTGCTCACCGAGGTCCCCGCCCCGGCCGACGCCGGGCTGCGGGCGGTCCTGCGGCTGTGCGCGGCGGAGGTCGCCAAGGGCGAGACCGTCGCCAGGGCGGCGACCGCCGACAGCGTCACCGCCGTCCGCCGCCTCGCGCGCGCCGCCGACGAGGTCGACCGGCTCACGGCGGTGACCCTGCCGGAGGTGGTGGCCCGGCTGCGGTCGGGCTCCGCCGCGGGGACGGCGCTGGCCTCCGTCGAACAGCCCGGCGACGACCGGCTGCGGGTACTGCTCGACGCGGTGGTCCGCGAGGTCGCCCTGAGCGAGCGGCGCGCCGCGGCCGTGATGGGCGCGGGCACCAAGACCCTCAGCCGGGTCCAGGCCCTGGCCGTCAGCATGCTCGCCGATCTGCGGGACATGCAGGATCGTCACGGCGGGGACACCTTCGGGGAGTTGCTGGGGATCGACCACAAGACGTCCCAGCTGGGGCTCGCGGCGGACCGGCTGTCGCTGCTGATGGGCGGCCGGACCGGCCGGACGTGGAACAAGCCGATCGGGATGGAGTCCGTGCTGCGGGGCGCGGTGGGCCGGATCTCGGCGTACCGGCGGGTACGGCTCCACTCCACCAGTACGGCCCGGATCGCGGGCTACGCGGCCGAGGGTGTGATGCACCTCCTCGCCGAACTGATGGACAACGCGGCCACCTTCTCGCCGCCCGTGGACGAGGTCCACGTCTATGTCGAGGAGCGGGCGGCCGGGCTGGTCGTCACCATCGAGGACAGCGGTCTGCGGATGGCGGAGGCCCAGCTCGAACGGGCCGAGGAGGCGGTTTCGGGCCGGGCGTCGGATCTCGCCTTCCTGCCCAGTACCCGGATCGGCCTGGTCGTGGTGGGGATGCTGGCGGTCAAGTACCACATGACGGTCACCTACCGGCCGTCGTCCCGGGGCGGTACGGGGGTGGTGGTCCTGCTGCCGCCACAGCTGCTGCACCAGGAGAACCGGGAGCCGGGGTCGGTGGTCGCGGCGGGGCCGACGGGGCCGGATTCCGGTACCCACCGGCCCGCCGGAGCCGCCGCGGCCATCACGAGTACGGGGCTCACCGGGGTACCCCGATCACCCGTCTCCCCGCCCGGGGCCCCCGGCGACCGGGGGCCGGGGGCCGGGCCGTTCCCCGCGGGCAGTACCGGGCCGGTACGGGAACATCCGTATGACGGCGGCACGGGCGCGGCCCCCCCGGCGGCCCCCGGATCCGCCCCGGGATCCTCCCCCGGCGAGCCGCCCGTACCGCCGTCCGCGGTTCCGCACGGCCCACCGGCCGCCGTCCTCCCCTTCGTCCCGACGCCCCGTCCGGCGGCCGGTGGCGGCGATGCCGCCGGTTCGGGTGGTCCGGGTCGTCCCGGCATGGCGACACCCAACGGTCTGCCGGTACGTCCCCGGGGGCGCACGATGGCGGCGGCGGACCGGGGCCGGACCGACGCCCCCGACCCGGCGGCCGTCACCGGTGCCCGGCCGGGGCGCGACGCGGGAGCCCGGTTCGGCGCCTTCCACCGCTCGATGAGAGCCCGGGGCAGACCGGGACACGACACCGCGCCGCCCACGGGGGCCGACGGTCCGGACGGAGGCGGCGGACCACCGGCCACGGCGGTCCGGAGCGCCGACCGTGCCGACGCCCGACACCTGACGACCGACATCTGACGCCTGACGACACCGCGAGACCGACCGAGAGACAGGAGGAAGGGGCCGTTGCTCCCGGCCACCGGTGGCGCCCGCCCCGTCCCGACCATGCAGACCACCGACACCAGCCTCACCTGGCTCCTGGAGGGCCTGATCGACCGCACCCGGGGCACCCGGCACGCCTTGGTGCTCTCCCGCGACGGGCTGAAGCTGTGCTGGACCCCGTATCTCACGCTTGATCAGGCCGATCAGCTGGCCGCGATCTGCTCGGGCATCCAGGCGCTGGCCCAGGGCGCGTCGGTCGAGTTCGGCGACGGCACCGGCGGCGTACGCCATTCGATGACGGAGTTCCACGGCGGACTGCTGTTCATCGTCGAGGCCGGGGAGGGCGCGCATCTGGCCGTGGTGGCCGAGGACGGCGCCGACCCCGGCGCCGTCGGTCACCACATGACGGAACTGGTCGACCAGATAGGACACCATCTGCGTGCCGAGCCCCGAACCCCGTCCGCCCCGGAGAGTCCCCGCCCATGACCCGTCTCCCCGTCGACCTGGGGGAACCGGACCGGCTCTACACCGTCACCGGAGGCCGCTGTGCCGTCGGTGCCGATACGGAGCGGACGTTCGACCTGGTGACCCTGGTGGTCGGCGAATGCGGCCCGGCACCGGGCATGCAGTCCGAGCACGCCCGGATCCTCGAACTGGCCCGGCACCCCGTCTCCGTCGTCGAGCTGTCGGCACAGCTCCGGCTGCCGGTGACGGTGGTCCGGATCCTGCTCGGGGATCTGCTGGCGACGGGCCGGATCACCGCCCGGCGGCCCCGGCCCGCCCGCTCACTCGTCGGCCTGCCCGACTCCGCCCTACTGGAGGAGGTGCTCCATGGACTCCGCAACCTCTGAGCTGCCCCCGTTCACCCCGCTGACGGATTCGGCCGATACCGGACTGAAGATCGTGATCGTGGGCGGGTTCGGGGTCGGCAAGACCACCTTGGTGCGGTCCGTGAGCGAGATCCGTCCCCTCAACACCGAGGAGGTGATGACCCAGGCGGGGGTCGGGGTCGACGAGACGGCGGGCCCGTCGGCCAAATCGACCACGACGGTCGCCTTCGACTTCGGCCGGATCAGCCTCAACGAGAGGATGGTGCTCTATCTCTTCGGGGCGCCGGGCCAGGAGCGGTTCTGGTTCCTGTGGGACCGCCTCTTCGCGGGCACGCTCGGCGCGGTCGTCCTGGTCGACACCCGCAGGATGAGCGATTCCTGGTACGCGATCGACCGGCTGGAGAACCACGGCACCCCGTTCGTGGTCGCGGTCAACCGTTTCGAGAACGATCCGGCGGTCTTCTCCCTGCGGGAAATACGGCAGGCGTTGTCGCTCGCGCCGCACGTCCCGCTGGTCGACTGCGACGCCCGGGTCCGTGCCTCGGGGAAGTACGTACTGCTCAGCCTCGTCAACCACCTCCGTGATCTGACTCTGGCCCGGGAGACCACCCCATGACCGACCGCAGTACGGCAGCCGCGCCGGATACCCTCGGCACCCCCGGCGCTCCGGCGGCGGACGAGCCCGGCCCGGTGGGCGCCGTGGTTCGGCGCGGCCCGGCCGTGACAGCCCCGGTGCCCGAAGGTGATCCGGCCACCGCCGACCGGGCCGACGCGGGCCGGACCGCCGACGACTCGGCGGCCGGTGGCGGCGCCGTCCCGCTGCTCGTTCCCGCCGACGGCGAGTCCCCGGCCACGATCCACGCCGACCTCAGACGGCGGCACGGCCGGGTCGCGCCGGTCGTCGCGGAGGACGGCGGCACCGCCTGGCTCGTCCTCGGCTATGCCGAGGTCGGCTATGTCACCGCCCACGAGGAGTTGTTCGTCCGGGACACGTCCCGCCCCGGCCCTTGGCCGGAGGCGGCGGAGGGCACGGGTCCGGCACCCGTCGCGCCCGGCCGCGGACCGGGGCGGCCGGGCCCGTCGGCGGCCCGGGCGCTGGCCGCGGTGGACCAGTTCGAGCTGGCCGAGGGCTGCCGGGGCGTGGCCCGGCGACTGGTGGACGGCTTCGCGGGCAGCGGACGGGCCGAGCTGATGTCCGCGTACGTCCGGGCCGTATCGCTGCGCGCGGCCGTCCTGATGTGCGGACTGCCGCCGGACGCGGGCGCCTTCGAGGGGCTGGTGGGCGATCTGCAGACCGCCCTCGCCGAGGACGGCCCGGCGGGGTGCGGCCCGGCCGGGACCGATGCCGTACGGGACGGTACGCATGTGGACCGCTCGGCGCGGGGCGGCGGGGACGAGCTGCGGCGGTCCGCCTATGTGCGGGCCGGGGAGCGGCTGCGCAGGCTGGTGGCGGCCCGGCGCTCCGAGCCCCGGCCGGATGTGATCTCACGGCTGCTGGCCGATCCGGCCGCCCCCGACGACGGCGCGGTGGTACGGGAGGTACTCGGCCTCGTCGCGGCGGCGCACCGGCCGACGGCGGACTGGATTGGGAACGCGTTGCGCCTGCTGCTCACGGACGAGCGGTTCGCCCGGGACGTCTCCGGGGGGCGGCTCAGTGTCGGCCAGGCGCTCAACGAGGTGCTGTGGCTGGACACCCCGGCGCAGACCGTCGGCGGGCGACGGGCCGTACGGGACACCCAGCTCGGCGGCCACCGGGTCCGGGCGGGCGACCGTGTCCTGTTGTCGCTCGCGGCCGCCAACACGGATCCGCAGATCTGGCCGGGCGGGCGGCCCGGGGGCGAGAACGCGGCCCATCTGTCGTTCGGCGGCGGTGGCCGGCGTTGCCCCTATCCGGCTCCGCTGCTCGCCGAGTCGATCGCCAGGACGGCGGTGGAGACCCTGCTGGAGCGGCTGCCGGACACCGTGCTCGCGGTGGACCCGGAGCGGCTGGCGTGGCGGCCCTCGGTACGGGAGCGGGGGCTGGTGGCGCTGCCCGTACGGTTCACCCCGGTGGTCCGCTGACGACGACCCGCCACCGGCGATCGCCGCGCCGCCGCGCCGCGTTTTCGGAGCTTCCTCCAAGAAATTTTTACCTTTTTTCCTGTTTTAGCCGACATTCTTCATCCAGGCGGCTTGCACCGTATCGTCCGGAACGCGAGTCTGGGCCCATCGACCCCGGCCTCCCCGGGGAAGAAGGAGCCACCGTGATCGCACCTCAGGAGCACCGCCGGACCCGGCCGCGCCCGGCCGTGCCCCCGCCCGCGGCCGTACCGCCGCCGGAGAGAGGGCCCGGGCCGGTACGGCTGGCCCAGTGCGCGATGTCCGCGACCCCGGAGTCGGCCCCCGCCCTGCGGCGCTTCGCCCGGACCGTCGCCCGGCACTGGCGGCTGGGCGACGAATGCCATGAGGCACTGTCGGTGATCGTCACCGAGTTGGTCTCCAACGCGGTACTGCACAGCGGCAGCGGCTGGGTGGCCGTGGCGCTCAGGGTCCGGGGCGACGTACTGACGGCCGAGGTCAGGGACGGCGGGCGGTGGAAGCACCGGTCCGGCAGACGTCGTGAGCCGCTGGACGCCGGTGCCGCCCACGGGCGCGGACTGCGGCTGGTGAACACCTTCGCGACCCGGACCCTGACCCGGCGGCTGCCCGCGGGCACCGTGGTGGCGGCGGAGATCGCCCTGGCGGGCGTCCGGACGGCCCGGCATGTGGCCAGCGGCGGCCCGTACCACGCGTTCAGTCCCTCGGGCGCACTCCGCGATGGCCATCGGCGAGTTCTCCGTACAGCTCCGCGTTGACCCGGATCAGCTCCCGGGCGTCGTCCGCCAGGGGGCGCTTGATCACGGCGGGCACCCCGGCCACCAGGGAGCCGGGCGGGACCTCCATGCCCTGGGGGACCACCGCGCCCGCCGCGATCAGGGAACCGGCCCCGATTCTGGCCCCGTTGAGCACGGTCGCGCCCATCCCGATCAGCACCTCGTCCTCCACGGTGCAGCCGTGCAGTACGGCGTTGTGCCCGACGGTCACCCGGGCGCCGATGGTCACCGGGAAGCCGGGATCGACATGGACGGTGCAGTTGTCCTGGACATTGGCCCCGGCACCGATGACGATCGGGCCGCAGTCGGCGCGCAGTACCGCGTGGTACCAGACACTGGCGCCCGGGCCGATCGTGACATCGCCGATGACGACGGCGGTGGGTGCCGTGAAGGCGCTCGGGTCGATGGCGGGTTCGATGCCGTTGAAGGCCGCGATCAACGGGGCCGCTGTCATGCCGTTCTCTCCCATGCGCCTCTCGTTCCCCTCGTTCCCGTGGAACTCCTCGCGCTCTCGCCCGGGCGGGAACGGTCGGAGTACCGCGCGGTACGCCCGCGCCCGGCGATCATCGCCGGACCGGGCCCGGGCCCGCCACCCCCTGTGGACAACTCCCGGGCGGTCCCGCGCCCCGGTCCGGCCGTACGGGGTCAGGAGTGGGGCCGCAGGGTCCAGGCGATGGTCATCACACCGGTGACATCGCCGTCGGCCCGCCGGATCTCGACCGTCACATCGAATTCGGGCCGCTCGCCCCGGTCCAGTTCGGCGAGGACGTCGGCGACCGGGCGGCCGAGCGTGGCGACCGCCGTGACCTCGCCCTTCGCCAGCTTCCGGTAGCCGATCTCGGCCCGTACGGCGAGTGGTACGGCCCGGTGGAGCTGGTCGCCGAAGGCGGCCAGCACGATCGCGCCGCTCGCCGACTCGGCGAGGGTGAACATCGCGCCGGCGTGCGGCCCGCCGACATGGTTGTGGAACTCGGCCTGGTCCGGCAGCCGCAGCACCGCGCGGTCGGCGGTGGCCTCGTCGAACTCCAGATTGAGGGTCCGGACCATCGGAACGGTGGCGGCGAGCATCTCGGCGACGGACTTCTGATCAGCGCTCATGGCCGCGATGTTACCCACGAGTAGGACCGTTGGCCATACCTTCGCGCCGGGCGACCGGCCGCCAGGGGCCGCCCGCCGGGACGGCGGGAGGGGCGAACCGCCGGACGGCGGATCCCGGCCACCCCTTAGGGTTACTCGCCATGTGGCCAGGACAGCAGCAGCCGCCCGGGGGCGAGAACCCGCAGCACCAGAACCAGCCGGGGCAGGGCGGACCCCCGCCCGGCCCGTACCAGCAGCCCGGTTATCCGCAGGCGCCGAACCCGTACCAGCAGCCGGGGCAGCAGCCGTACCCGGGACCGGCGGGCCCCGGACAGCCCAACCCGTACCAGCAGCCGACGGTTTCGCAGTACGCCGTCTCCGAACCTCCGACCCGGCCGCCGGGGGCGCCCCTGCCCTCCGGCGGGCCGGAGAAGAAGAAGACCGTCGTCGTCGCCGTAGCCGCGGCGCTGGCCGTGATCGCGACCGCCGTGGTCACCGGTGTCGTCGTCCTCAAGGACGACGAGCGGGACGACGACCGGGCCGGCGGCTCCGGCGCGTCGGCCGCGCCCAGCGGCACGGGCGACCAGGCCGCGTCCTCCGCGCCCGCGCCCCCGCCGCAGCCGACCGGGCCCAACCCCCGGGCGGGCAAGGACGCCGAACCGACGATCCCCGGCTGGAAAGTCGTGGTCAATCCCGGTCACGGCACGATGTTCGACGTCCCGCCGGAGTGGAATCTGATGGGCGCCGGAATGCAGTCCGGCTTCGAGGACGAGAAGAAGGGCGACGGATCGCCCGCCGTCGTCTTCTCCGCCCCGGCGCAGCTCAAGCCCACCTGGTGCCTGGCCGACCTCAACAAGGACGGCAAGATGGAGGACTGGAGCCTGGCCGCCGCGGGCACCAGGGGCGGCAGGGGCGCCAAGAGCACGGCCGACGCCGCGTACAACGACGCGTACAACTGGGCCTGGGCCGCCTATGCCCAGACCGATCCGGACGGCACCGTGAAGGTCGTCAAGCCGAAGGCGTTCACCACCACATCGGGGCTCTCCGGCAGTATGTCGACCGCTCGGGCCACCGGAACCAAGAAGCGCCATAAGTGCGAGACCGACGGCAAGTCGGTGGCGTTCAGCTTCAAGGACGCCCGGAGCGAGATCAAGACATTCGTGCTGTACGCCAATACCGGGATCAAGGACGAGTTGCCGGACGCCACGATCCAGCGCATCCTCGGCTCCGTACGACTGGCGGGTACGACCGCCGCGCCGTGATCCGGGCCCGGCCGACGGCCCCCGGCGAACGGGGGCCGGGCCGGGTGGCGGCCGTCAGCCGATTCCGAACGCGCCGTCGGGCGGCTCCGGCGATCCCTGCGCGTCGGCGTCGGTCACCGGCCGGGCGTCCCCGGCCAGCCGGGCCGCCGCGGCCCCGTACTCGACCCGGGCGGGAAAGGCGTCCGCCGCCGTCCGCCGGGCCAGCGCCGCCGTGTCGATGGGGCGGTGCGAGGCGAGCAGCAGCACATTGCCGAACCGCCGCCCCCGGAGGACCGAGGGCTCCGCGATCAGCGCCAGCTCCTCGAACACGGTTCCGAAGGTGGCGAGCTGGGAGCCGAGGAAGCCGAAGGGCGAGCCGTCGGCGAGATTGGCCGCGTAGACACCGTCCGGGCGGAGCACCCGCCCGGCGGCGCGGGCGAACTCGACGGAGGTGAGATGGGCTGGCACCCGTGAGCCGCCGAAGACATCGGCGACGATCACATCGGCGCTGCCCGGCGGCGCGGACTCCACATGGGCGCGGGCGTCGGCGGCGCGTACGGTGATCCCCGACGCCCCGGGAAGCGGCAGGTGTTCGGCCACCAGGGCGATCAGGCCCCGGTCCGCCTCCACCACCTCCTGGCGCGAGCCCGGCCGGGTCGCGGCGGTGTAGCGGGGCAGGGTGAGCGCGCCGCCGCCGAGGTGGAGCACGTCCAGCGGCGCGCCCTCGGGGGCGGCGGTGTCGAGGAGATGGGCGATCCGCCGGGTGTACTCGAACTCCAGATGGGCCGGGTCGTCGAGGTCCACATAGGACTGCGGGGCCCCGTCGACCGTCAGCAGCCAGGCCCGGGCCCGGTCCACATCGGGCAGCAGCCTGGCGGTGCCGTGGTCGACGGTCCGGACGACGGGTATCGCCTCCGGTTCGGTGCCGGGCGGGCCGGGTCGGTTGTTCTCCACTCCCCCATTGTCGGCGCGCGGGACCGGGCGCCGCACCAGGCCCCGGACCGGGGTCCGGTCGTGGGTTCGGCCAGGCGGCCGGATGATCCGCGGTACGGCCCCGGGACCCGTGTCGGGTCCCGGGGCCGCCGGACCGCCGTTCGCGGCGCCGAGCGCGCGGAGGCGCGGGCATCCGCCGTCGGCGCGCCGGTTCAGAGCAGGTCCGTCACCGTCCCGGCGCCGACCGTACGGCCGCCCTCGCGGATCGCGAAGCCGAGGCCCGGCTCCAGCGGGACGTCCCGCCCCAGTTCGACGGTGACCGTGACCGTCTCGCCGGGGTGGGCGACGGCCCGCTCGCCGAGGTCGACGTTCCCGACCACGTCCGCGGTCCGGATGTAGAACTGCGGCCGGTAGCCGGTGGCGACCGGGGTGGTCCGGCCGCCCTCGCGGCCCGAGAGCAGATACACCCTGGCCGTGAACCGCCCCCTGGGGGTGGTACTGCCCGGCGCGGCCACCACGTGTCCGCGGCGGACCGCGTCGCGGTGCAGACCTCGGAGCAGCAGCGCCACGTTGTCCCCCGCCTCGGCGTACTCCATCGGCTTGCCGAAGGTCTCCACTCCGGTGACGACGGTCTCGGTACCGGCGCCCAGCACCTCGACCCGGTCGCCGACCCGGATCGTGCCCCGCTCGACCGCCCCGGTGACCACGGTGCCCCGGCCGGTGATGGTCAGGACGTTCTCCACCGGCATCAGGAACGGCGCGTCGGTGTACCGGACCGGCAGCGGCACATAGGTGTCCACCGCGTCGAGCAGCGCCTCGATCGCCGCCGTCCAGCGGGGATCGCCCTCCAGGGCGCGCAGCCCGGAGACCCGTACCACCGGCGCCGTCTCGCCGCCGTATCCGTACCGGTCGAGCAGTTCGCGGACCTCCAGCTCCACCAGGTCGGTCAGTTCGTCGTCGCCCGCGTCGGCCTTGTTGAGGGCGACCACGATGTGGTCGACCCCGACCTGACGCGCCAGCAGGACGTGCTCGGCGGTCTGCGGCATCACGCCGTCGACGGCGGAGACCACCAGGATCGCCCCGTCGAGCTGGGCGGCGCCGGTGACCATGTTCTTGATGTAGTCGGCGTGGCCCGGCATGTCGATATGGGCGTAGTGCCGGGTCCCGGTCTCGTACTCGACGTGCGCGATGTTGATGGTGATGCCGCGGGCGGCCTCCTCGGGCGCCCGGTCGATCCGCTCGAAGGGGACGAAACTGCCGCTGCCGCGGTCGCTGAGGACCTTGGTGATGGCGGCGGTCAGAGTCGTCTTGCCGTGGTCGACATGGCCCATCGTGCCGATGTTGAGATGGGGCTTGGTGCGTACGTAGGCGGTCTTCGCCATGGTGATCGTCCTCGAATCGCCGTGCTCGGTGGAAGCGGACCCCGGGGGTCTGACCGACCCTCCCCCTGCGGGGTCCACGGACGATCCGGGAAGGGTCAGCCTCGGGCGCCGTCGGCGGCGAGGATCAGGGCAGCCGTCACCGCCGCCGCGACAGCGCGGCGATCAGCGGGGAGGGCGTACCGGAACATGCGCCGATCATGTCCGAGCCGGGGGCCGCAGTCGACCGGTTTTCGGCTCCCTCGCGGGGGCGGGCGGTCCGGGCCGGTATCGCGGTACGGCCCCGGACGCCCCGGCCGTCCCCCGGACAGGCGCTCTGGCCGTGCCGACCGGGTCGCGGGGACCGGGGGCGCCGAGTGAGGCCCGCGTTACGGCGGCGGTCCGCCCCGTCGGTTACGCTCCCCGGATGTTCGAACCCGCGCCCGGGCCCGCCGCGAGCCCCCGGCCCGCCGCCTCGCTCGCCCTCCGCTGCGGCCGGGCCCTGCTCTCCCCGTGGTCACGGCTGTCCCTGCTGGCGCTGGTCCTGCTGTCGGCCGGGGCGCTGGTGCTGCTGTACGAGCCGCAGCGGCTGCTGGCCGACGGCTGGCCGCCGTTCCGGCTGAGCGGACCGGCCGCGGTGGTGCTGTTCGCGGCGGCGTACGGGATCTGCACGGCGGCGTTCGTCCCCCGGCCACTGCTGAATCTGGCCGCGGGAGCGCTCTTCGGCTCCCAGGCCGGTCTGGTCTCGGCGGTCGCGGGCACGGTCCTGGGCGCGGGTATCGCCTTCACCCTCGGCCGCCTGCTGGGACAGGACGCGCTCCGCCCCCTGCTCCGGGGCCGCTGGCTGAAGGCCGCGGACCATCAGCTGAGCGCGCACGGCTTCCGCTCGATGCTGGCGGTCCGGCTCTTCCCCGGGGTGCCGTTCGCCGCGGCGAACTACTGCGCGGCCGTGTCCAGAATGGGATATACGCCGTTTCTGCTCGCCACCGCCGTCGGTTCGGTCCCCAATACCGCCGCCTATGTGATCGCGGGCAGCCGGGCGAGTTCGCCCACCTCCCCGGCGTTTCTGATCTCCACCGGGTTCATCGTGCTCACCGGCCTGGTCGCGGCGGTCGTCGCCTGGCGCAAACGTCATCGGTTGAGCGGGAATTAACCGGACGTTCACCCCTTCGGGTGCATGGCCGTACATCTCCCTGCGGGACGGTACTCTTCCTGCCCATCGGCGCAGGACGGACAGCGCGCGCCCCGGGACGCCCCCGGGCCGCCGAGCCGCGAACTCTTCCCTTGGGTGGCGTACTTCTTCATGTCGTGGTTTGAATCCCTCATCCTCGGACTCGTCCAGGGACTGACCGAATTCCTGCCCATCTCGTCGAGCGCGCATCTCCGGCTGACGGCCGCGTTCGCGGGCTGGGAGGACCCCGGGGCGGCCTTCACCGCGATCACCCAGATCGGCACCGAGACGGCGGTACTGATCTACTTCCGCCGGGACATCGCCAGAATCCTCTCCGCGTGGTTCAGGTCGCTGACCGACAAGGCGATGCGCGCGGACCACGACGCCCGGATGGGCTGGCTGGTCATCATCGGCTCGATCCCGATCGGGGTGCTGGGCGTGACCCTCAAGGACCAGATCGAGGGCCCGTTCCGCGATCTGCGGCTGATCGCCACGACCCTGATCGTGATGGGTGTCGTCCTGGGCGTCGCCGACCGGCTGGCCGCCCGGGACGAGTCCGGCGGCCGGCACCGGGCCCCGAAACAGCGCAAGACGCTCCGGGAGTTGACCGTCCGCGACGGTCTGATCTACGGGTTCTGCCAGGCGATGGCCCTGATCCCCGGGGTCTCCCGGTCCGGCGCCACGATCAGCGGCGGACTGCTGATGGGCTACACCCGTGAGGCGGCGGCCCGTTACTCCTTTCTGCTCGCCATCCCGGCCGTGCTCGCCTCCGGCGCCTACGAGTTGAAGGACGCGGGCGAGGGCCATGTCTCCTGGGGGCCGACGGTCTTCGCGACCGTGGTGGCGTTTCTGGTGGGTTACGCGGTCATCGCCTGGTTCATGAGATTCATCACCACCAAGAGCTTCATGCCGTTCGTGGTCTATCGGATCCTGCTGGGAATCCTGATCTTCGCCCTGGTGGGAGCGGGTGTGCTCAGTCCGCACGCGGGAGAGTCCGCGGGCTGAGACCGGCCCCGCCGGCCGGACCGCGAGCGGATGACATACATCACGGCCGCCGGGCCGCCGCTCAGGCAACCCGGCGCCAACTACCCTGCATTCATGCAGTTCAAACCGGCGTGACCGGGTGATTCGGAGGCACAGCGCCGGAAATTGGAGGCGTTCGGGGAGTGCGGCGGGGGTTCACGTCCGTCCCGGAGGCCGTAATCTGAAGTCATGTCCCCCCTTCAACGCGAGTCCGAGGCCGTCGTGCCGTCGGCGTCCGCCCAGTCCGCCGCAGAGCTGAACGCCCGTATCCGGGAGCTGTGGGCGGACGGACGGCTGCCCGAGGAGCGGCGCGGGGAGTACGAGGCCCTCGTACTGAAGTGGGCGACGGCGCTGGAGCACATCGAGCGCGCCGCCTGAGCCACCGCGCCGGACCCGGTCCGAGCCGAGTGACCGAGCGGGCGACAAGGCGACCGGGCCAGGCGATGAGCGGCCCGGTCGACCGGCCGCGGCCGTCCGGTTCGGTGCCCCGCCCCGGTGCGGCTAGCCTGACTGCACGATGAACCGTCTGACCACGCCCTGGGGCGAGCTCGCCCTCACCCGCTTCCCCGAGGACCCCCGCGACCAGTTGCGCGCCTGGGACGCCGCCGACGACTATCTGCTGCGGCACCTCGCCGACGAGGGGACGGACCTCTCGGGATCGCTGGTCGTCCTCGGCGACCGCTGGGGCGCGCTGACCACGGCACTCGCCGGACACGGACCCGTCCAGCTCACCGACTCCTATCTGGGGCGGCGGGCCACCGAGGCCAATCTGGCCCGGACCGGGACGGACACCTCGGCGGTGGCCCTGCGGACCGTACGCGACGAACCGCCGGACCGGATCGACGTCCTGCTGATCCGGGTGCCCAAGAGCCTGGCGCTGCTGGAGGACCAGCTGCACCGGCTGGCCCCGGCGATCCACCCGGGCACCGTCGTGGTCGGGACCGGGATGGTAGACGAGATCCACACCTCCACCCTGCGGCTCTTCGAACGGATCGTCGGGCCGACCCGGACCTCCCTCGCCGTCCGCAAGGCGCGGCTGATCTTCTGTACGCCCGATCCGGCGCTGCCCCGCTCCCCGAGCCCCTGGCCGCTGCGGTACGCCCTGCCGGACGGCATCGGGGCCATGGCCGACCGTACGGTCACCAACCACGCCGGTGTCTTCTGCGCCGACCGGCTGGACATCGGGACCCGGTTCTTCCTCGGTACGCTCCCGGCGCCGCGCGGCCCGGTCGACGTGATCGACCTGGGATGCGGCAACGGGGTGGTCGGCACGGCGGTGGCCGTGGCCTCCCCGGGCGCGTCGGTGACCTTCGCCGACGAGTCGTACTCGGCCGTGGCGTCGGCCCGGGAGACCTACCACGACAACGTCCCCGACGGCGCCGGGCGGGCCGCGTTCGTGGTGGGCGACGGCCTCGCCGGGCTGCCGGACGATTCGGCCGATCTGGTGCTCTGCAATCCGCCCTTCCACTCCCACCGGGCGACCACCGACACCACCGCCCGGCGGATGTTCGGCGACGCCCGGCGGGTGCTGCGGCCCGGCGGCGAGCTGTGGGTGGTCGGCAACCGCCATCTGGGCTACCACGTCCGGCTGCGCCGGATCTTCGGCGGCTGCGAGACCGTGGCGGGCCATCCCAAGTTCGTGGTGCTGCGGGCCGTGGCCCCGGCGCCGGCATCCCCGGCGAATCGCGGACCGCGGACCGGGACGCGCTGAGCGACCCGACCCGCACGGGTCTTGGCCTCCGGGTGCCGCTGCCGGAGACTTGGCCGATGACACAGCGCGTGGATCTTTCGACCGTGATGGACCGGCTGGCCATCGACGACCTGGTCACGGGGTACGCGGTGGCCGTGGACGACGGGGACTGGGGCGCCTTCCGGGCGCTCTTCACCGACGACGGCCGGGCGGACTACCGGTCGGCGGGCGGCGCCGAGGGCCCGGCGGCCGAGATCGCCCGGTGGCTGGCGGACACCCTGACCGACGTCCCCGTCCGCCAGCACCTGATCGCCAACCGCCGGGTGGACATCGAGGATCTGGGCGGCTATCCGGGTGACCGGGCCGAGCTGCGAGCGGACTACGTCTCCCCGATGCGGCTGGCCGCGGGAACGGATCTGGTCACCGGTGGCCGCTATCACTTCACCCTGGTCAGGACCGGTTCGGGCTGGCGGGTGAGCGCCGTCGTGGTCGAGGAACGCTGGCGGCGGGGCCCGGCCTGAGCCGCCGGGCGGCGTCCGGCGGAGGGGCGCCGGCCCGGTACGGCACCAAGCGGCGCTCCTCCAACCGGCGCCGCCCGGACCGGCGTACGCGAACCGGCCGCCCGCACGAACCGGGCCCCTCCGCCGTAGGCGAGCCGTCCCCGGCCCGTGTGCTCCGTCGGCTCGCCCGGCGGGGGAACAACGCGGGGAGACCGACCGCCGTGAGCCGTGTCCGGGGGCGCCACCGGCCGTCCCGGGCCAGACTGTGGGCTTACGGGGCCGGGCCCGTCGCGGCCCCGGCCGCGAGTCCCGGCCACGGTGGCGGCCACGGGACGGGAGGAGGTCCCGTATGCGGATTCCGGGCGGCCGGTGGCGTACCGTCGCCGCGCCCCTCGCGGGTGCGCTGCCGGTGTTCGCCTTCCCCGTACCGTCGCTGTGGTGGTCGGCGTACGCGGCCCTCGTCCCCTGGCTGCTGCTGTTGCGGACCGCGCCGACCGGCCGCCGGGCGGCGTACGAGGGGTGGCTCGGCGGAACCGGTTTCCTGATCGCCGTCCACAGCTGGCTCGTGCCGAGTCTGCATGTCTTCATCGTGGTGCTGGCGGCGCTGCTGGGGCTGTTGTGGGCGCCGTGGGGGTGGCTCGTCCATGCCTGGCTGGGCCGTCGGGACGGCTCGGGGGAGCCGTCGGCGGCGCGCGCCACGGCGGCCGTCGCCGTCGTCCCCTCGGGCTGGCTGCTGATCGAGCTGGTCCGCTCCTGGCAGGGGCTCGGCGGTCCCTGGGGTCTGCTGGGCGCCTCCCAGTGGCAGTTCTCACCCGCCCTGCGGCTGGCGTCCGCCGGAGGGGTGTGGCTGCCGAGTCTGCTGGTGGTGGCGGTGAATACCGCGATCGTCGTACTGATCGCCGTCCCCCGGGCGCGCCGGGCGACCGCCGCCGTGACCGTGGCGGGCGCCCTTGCGGCCGGGTCGGTCGTGGCGTGGTCGCCTCGGCCGCGCCCCGGCGGTACGGCGCGGATCGCGGTGGTCCAGCCGGGCGTGATCCACGGCGTGGAGGCCCGGTTCGACCGGGGGGAGCGGCTGACGTACGGCCTGGCCGGGCGGCGGCTCGATCTGGTGGTGTGGGGCGAGAGCAGTGTCGGGGCGGATCTGTCGGTCCGGCCGGACCTGACGGCCCGGCTGGCGGCGCTCTCCCGGGCGGTGGGCGCCGATCTGCTGGTGAACACGGACGCTCGGCGCACCGGCACCGGCACCGGCACCGGCACCGGCACCGGCGGCGGTATCTACAAGAGCGCCATTCTGGTGGGGCCCTCGGGACTGACCGGGCAGCGGTACGACAAGATGCGGCTGGTGCCGTTCGGGGAGTACATCCCGTTCCGTTCGGCGCTCGGCTGGGTGACGGCGCTGGGCCGGGCGGCCCGGGAGAACCGGCTGCGGGGGACGCGTCAGGTGGTGATGGAGCTGCCACCGGGCCCCGGCGATCCCGCGGGGCTGCGGATCGGCCCGCTGATCTGCTTCGAGACCGCGTTCCCCGATATGAGCCGCGATCTGGTCCGGGACGGCGCGCGGGTCCTCACCGCCCAGTCGTCGACGTCGACGTTCCAGCACACCTGGGCCCCGGCGCAGCACGCGTCACTGGCCGCGCTGCGGGCCGCCGAGACGGGCCGCCCGATGGTGCACGCGACCCTGACCGGGATCAGCGCCGCCTTCGGTCCCGACGGCGGCCCGGTCGGTCCCCGGCTGCCGGTGGACGCCTCCACGGCCGTGGTCTACGAGGTCCCGCTGGCGACGGGGACGACGGCGTTCGTCCGGTTCGGCAACTGGGTCGTGTTCGCGGCCGGTGGGGTGCTGGCGCTGGCGGGGATCTCGGCGCTCGTCCGGCGGCGCGGCGGGCGAACGCCCTGAACCAGTCGGCGGCCCCGGGACCGGGGCCGCCGGTGTCACCGGGCCTGTTCGAGGGCGCGGACGACCACCTGTTCGCAGAGTTCATGGGTGTGCAGGGCGTCCCAGGCGTCGAGCACCCGCCCCTCACGAACCGTGTCGAGGAAGGCGAGGACGGCCTGTTCGATGCCGCGCTGCCGGGCGACGGGCACCCAGTCGCCCCGGCGCCGTACGCTCGGCTGCCCCTTGTGGTCGACGATCTCCGCCAGATTGCGCACCTCGCGCTTGGTGTCCTGGCCGGAGACCTCCAGGATCTCCTCGACCGATCCGCTCATGTGGTTCATCGTGCCGATGGCGGTGAAGCCGTCGCCGGAGAGCTGGAGGACGACATGGTGCAGCAGCCCGTCCTCGATCCGGGCGCGGACGTCGGTATGGGTGATGGTGCCCGGGGCCAGGAAGCGGAGGGTGTCGACGACATGGATGAAGTCGTCGAAGACGAAGACCCGGGGGTCCTCGGGGAGGCCGACCCGGTTCTTCTGCATCAGGATCAGATCGCGCGGATGATCGGCGCACTGGGCGTACGCCGGGGCGAGCCGGCGGTTGAAGCCGACGGTGAGGGTCGTGCCCCGGGCCTCGGCCAGCTCCACCAGCCGCCGCGCGTCGGCGATCTCGTAGGCCAGCGGCTTGTCGACGTAGGTCGGGATCCCGGCTTCGAGGAGGGCGGTCACGATCGCGGCGTGGCTGGCCGTAGGCGCGTGGACGAAGGCCGCGTCGGGCGCGGCGGCGATCAGCGACTCCAGGTCGGTGTGGCGCGCCCCGGCGGGGACGCGGTAGTCGTCGCCCACCCGGGCGAGGGTGGCGGGGGTCCGGGTCTGGAGGTGGAGTTCGACGCCCGGAAGGGTGCCGAGGACGGGCAGATACGCCTTTCGGGCGATGTCGCCGAGTCCGATGCAGCCGACCTTCACTGAGCCTCCCGTTGCCACCGCCGACCGCCGTCGGCCCCTCGCCGCGGTGCCGTCCGGTCATCTGTACGGGACCGGCCGGACCGTCACCCGTTCCGGGTCCGGTCAGCATACGTGCGGCCCGGTGGCCGCCAGTCGGCGATCCCGTCGAAGCCCCGCAG
This sequence comes from Streptomyces sp. NPDC020875, assembly GCF_040641415.1. Taxonomy (NCBI): domain Bacteria; kingdom Bacillati; phylum Actinomycetota; class Actinomycetes; order Kitasatosporales; family Streptomycetaceae; genus Streptomyces; species Streptomyces sp. NPDC020875. The sequence continues at coordinate 63,770 of NZ_JBFADP010000036.1, forward strand.
GGCGGCACCGGGGCCCAACCGGGCGGCGAGGGCGATCAGGTTCTCCCGGAGGGCTACGGCGGGGCCGGCGCCGAGCGACTGGATCCGGCAGAGCCGGGCCGCCTTGCGGACCACGGCGGTGGTGCGGGGCAGCCGGTCGGCGGTGTACGCGGCGAGGGCGGCGCCCTGGTCGGTGTCGGGGGCGCAGTGGTGGGCGAGGACGACGGCGTCCTCGATCGCCTGGTTGCCGCCCTGGCCGAGGGTGGGGGCCATGGCGTGGGCGGCGTCGCCGATCAGCACGGTCCGGCCGCGGTGGAAGGCGGGCAGCGGATCGGTCAGGTGGTGGACGTCGTGGCGGAGTACGCCGTCGGGCGCGGCCGCGGCGACGAGGGCCGGGATCGGGTCGTGCCAGTCGCCGTACCGGCGCAGCAGTTCGGCCTTCTCGTCGGGCGCGCGGGTTCCGGCGGGGGCGAGGGCCGCCGCGTAGGCGTAGATCCGGCCGTCCTTCATGGGCTGGCTGCCCCAGATCCGGCCGGGGCCCCAGGTCTCGTGCGGCTGGATGCCGCCGGGGAGGCCGGGGACGACGACGCGCCAGCTGGTGAAGCCGGAGTAGCGGGGTCCGGGGTGGGCGGGGAAGAGGAACCGGCGTACTCCGGAGTGGATGCCGTCGGCGCCGACGACCAGGTCGGCCTCCTCCTCGGCGTCCCCGACGGCGACCACGGCCGGGCGTCCCCCGGCGGTCCCGGGGTCGGTGACCCGGGCGGCGGTCCCGGTCCTGACCGCGTCGTCGGGCAGCCGGGTGAGGATCCGGTCCAGCAGGGTGGCGCGGTGCAGCAGCACCATGGGGCCGCCGTAGCGGGCGGCGAGCGCCTCGCCGCTGGTCCTGGCCAGCCATCGGCCGGCGGGGGTGCGCAGTCCGCCGTCGCCCTGCCAGGCGGCGAGGGCACGGATCTCGTCGCCGAGTCCGACGGTGTCGAGGGCGCGCTGGGCGTTGGGGGCGAGACCGATTCCGGCCCCGACGGGTTCGAGGTCGGCGGCCCGTTCCAGCACGGTGACCCGCCAGCCGCGCCGGTGGAGGGCGACGGCCGCGGTCAGTCCGCCGACTCCGCCGCCGATCACCAGGGCGCGCCGCTCCGGCATGATGACTCCTCACAGGTCGACTACAGCTGTAGTGGAACGGCACGGTACTACAGCTGTAGTGGGGGCGGTAGATTGGCCGGTATGACGCCCCGTATCCCCGCCGGACCGACCCGACCGGCACCCGCCGCGTCCCGAGCCGGGCTGATCGCCGACACGACCCTGCGGCTGCTGGCCGAACGGGGCATGCGCGGGCTCACCCACCGCGCCGTGGACGAGGCCGCGGGCCTCCCGCAGGGCTCGACCTCCAATACCGCCCGGACCCGGCTCGCCCTGCTGGAGATCGCGGTACGGCGGCTCGGGGAACGCGAGGGCGCCGCCCTCGGGATCCATGAACTCCCCGCGCCCGCCGCCGGTCCGGCGGCCGTCGCCGACGCGCTGGCGGTCGCCCTCCACCACTGTCTGCTCCACCACCGGGACCTGGCGGTGGCCCGCTACGAGCTGGCCCTGGAGGCCACCCGCCGCCCCGAACTGAGGGCCGTCTACGACGCCACCGGCGCCCGGCTGCGCGCCCCGCTGATCGCCCTGCTCACCGGGGCCGGGTCGACCGCGCCCGAACGGCACGCCCTCTCCCTGATCGCCTGGACGGACGGCCTGCTGTTCAGCTGCACGGCCGGTTCGTACCAGGCGGAGGTCCCGGGACTCGACGAGCTGCGGACGGGCTTCGCGGAGCTGCTCGGCGGCATGCTCGGCGCTCCGGGGCGCCCGGCCGCGGGCTGAGCCCGTCGCACGGCCGGAGCAGCCGCGGCTCACTCGTACGAAGCAAACTCCGCGCGTGCGACGGCGTGTTCGCCTCCGGGCCCGCCAGAGTGGCGGGGTGCCCCCGACGACGAATGCCGCCATCACCCTGGGCACGCTCACCTTCTGGGCCGCCGCGGGCCTCGCGGTCACCGGCTGTGTGAGTGTGTCGCCCGCCGATCCGCCGCGATCCGGCCCCGCGCCCCGGACGAACGCCCCGTCTCCCGTCGTCGTACGGCCCCATATCGTCCGTCAGCCCGCGGTGGAGTCCCTGGACCGGGCGCCCGGGCCCGCCCCGTCCTCCTCCGCGCGCCCGGCCGCGCCGCCCCGGCCGGACCGTCCCGTGCCGCCCGCCGCCGGCGCCCGGACCGTCCCCGACGACCGCCCGCGCCGGGTACCGCCCCGCCGCCCCCCGGCCCTCCGGGTGACGCCGGACGCGGTCCCGGACGTCTGCGGTCTGGCGGAGACCTACGGCGGCTGGCCGCCCGACAGCCCCCAGGCCCGGATCTGCCGGGACGCGGCCCGCCGCTGACCGGCGCCGCCACGGGCCCGGCGGCCACCCCCGGCGCACGGCGGGGAACGGCCGGGCGCCGGGGAGCCCGTTGCCGGTACGGCGCCGGGTCCGGTCAGCTCCCGCGCGACGGGCCGCCGTCCGGGTCGAGGCGGCGGGTCAGCCGGTCGAGCGCCCGGCGGACCCCGGGGGCGTAGTCGTCGTCGGCCGGATCACCGAGGGCTCCCAGCGCCGCCCGCGCCCGGTCGAGATGGAGCCGGGCCACCTCCGGGTGGTCCAGCCGCAGATAGTCGGCGGCCAGATCGAGATGGAGTACGGGCCGGAGCGCGCGAAGCTCCCGTCCGGCCGGTTCCGCCGGGTCGGCCGGAGCGCTCTCGGCCGCCGCGAGGGCCCGCAGGTCCCAGGCGAGCGTATCGCCGGGATCGTCCTGGGCGTCCGCGAGATAGCGGGCGAGCGTACAGCGGTGGAGGGCGGCACCGGACTCGCCGATCTCCGCCCAGAGCGCGCCGAACCGCTGCCGGGCCTCCTCCCGGTCGCCGCCGTGCAGCAGCATGGCCGTCTGCCCGATCCGGGTCCCGAGGGCGTCGTCGTACGCCTGCTGGGTCACCACTGCCTCCCGCGCCTCGACGGGCGGCACCGCGAAGGGCCGTCCGCCCCGCCGGTGCCGCCGGTTCCACTGGAAGCGACGGTAACCGCAGAACGCCGCGAACCGGGGCAGGCCGGGCGGCAGGACCCGCCCCTGCGGATAGCAGCCGCCGACCACAGGGCCCCGGCCCCGTACCGCGAAACAGGGCGGCCCGTGTGCCCCGCCCGCGGGACGAGCCGGGCACACGGGCCGCCCGGAGGAGGTCAGCCCAGGTCGGGGATGCGCCAGTCGATCGACTCATGGCCCTGGGCCGCGACCGCCTCGTTGATCTGGGTGAAGGGGTGCGAGCCGAAGAACTTCTTCGCCGACAGCGGCGAGGGGTGCGCCCCCTTCACCACCACATGCCGCTCCTCGTCGATCAGCGGCAGCTTCTTCTGCGCGTAGTTCCCCCAGAGGACGAAGACCGCCGGGTCGGGCCGCTCGGCCACGGCCCTGATCACCGCGTCCGTCACCTTCTCCCAGCCCTTGCCCTTGTGGGAGTTGGCCTCCCCGCCCCGGACCGTGAGCACCGCGTTCAGCAGCAGGACGCCCTGCTCCGCCCAGGGCATCAGATAGCCGTTGTCGGGGACGGGCAGCCCCAGCTCCGCGTGCAGCTCCTTGTAGATGTTCCGGAGCGACGGGGGGACCTTCACCCCGGGCCGCACCGAGAAGCAGAGGCCGTGGCCCTGCCCCTCACCGTGGTACGGGTCCTGGCCGAGCACGAGGACCTTCACCCGGTCGTACGGCGTGGCCTCCAGGGCGGCGAAGACCTCCTCGCGCGGCGGATACACCGGCCCCTTGGCCCGCTCCTCCTCGACGAACTCGGTCAGCTCCTTGAAATAGGGCTTCTGCAGCTCGTCGCCGAGGACTCCCCGCCAGGACTCGGGCAGCAGGTCGGTGTCGGTCACGTCAAGAACCTCCGGAAAGCGATGTGTTACCGAACACAGAACCTACCGGGGCCCACTGACAACGGTCCTGCCAACCGGAAACTTCCTGGTCGGCGGGGTGGGGGAGGGTGTGGATCACCACTCGCCCTTACGGAACAGCTCCCACATCAGCATCACGGTCTGCGGGTCCATGGCACGGTCGGCGCCGCCGATCTCGTCGGTGGTGGCGACATACAGCTTGCCCTGCCAGAGCGGCAGATGCCGGACGTCCTCGACGAAGATCTCCTGGGCCCGGCCGAACTGCTTCGCCACCGCGCCGCGGTCGCTCTCGCGCCGCGCCTCCGGCAGCAGTGTGTCGGTGATCTCGGGGCTGTCGTAAGGGGTGTTCAGCGCGTTCCGCACGCCGACGAAGGGGGCGACGAAGTTGTCCGGGTCCGGGAAGTCGGGGAACCAGCCGCGGCCGAAGGCCGGGTACTTCCCTGCCGCGTACCCCCGCTGGAACTCCGCCCACGGCTTGCCCCGCACGGTGACCTCGAAGAGGCCGGTGGCCTCCAGCTGCCGCTTGATCTCGGCGAACTCCGCCGCCGTCGCGGTGCCGTACCGGTCGGTCGTGTACCAGAACTCCAGCTCGACGGGGGTGTCGATACCGGCGTCCCGGAGGATCTTCCGCGCCTTCTTCGTATCGGGCTCCCCGTAGACGTCGAAGAACTTGGTGGTGTGCCCCGTTATGCCCTTGGGGATCATCGAGTACAGCGGCTCCGCGGTGCCCCGGTAGACGGTGCCGACGAGCCGGCCGCGGTCGATGACCTGGGCGATCGCCCGGCGGACCGCGAGCTTTCCGACCACCGGGTCCTCGGCGTTGAAGACCAGGTAGCGGATGTCGGAGCCGACCGTCTCCACCAGCCGCAGATGGTTGTACTCCGGCATGCCCTTCTGGAGTTCGGTGACCTCGTCGGCGGTCAGACCGCGGTAGACCGCGTCGATCTGCCGGATCGCCAGCGCGTTGATCATCTCATCGGACTTCTTGAAGTACCGGATGGTCACGGAATCGTTTTTGCGGTCGGCGAACCCGTTGTAGTCGGGGTTCTTGGCGAGTTCGGCCCGGTCGCCCTTGGCGTAGGAGCTGAGGACGTACGGCCCCGATCCGGTCAGCTTCCCGTCGGCCCGGAGCCGGTCGGCCGGGTACTCGCCCGGCGGCACCAGCGACAGGGCGGGGGTGGCCAGGATGAAGGGGAAGGTCGCGTCCGGGGCCTTCAACCGGAAGATCACGATCCGGTCGCCCTGGGTCTCCACGGTGCCCAGCGACCCCAGCAGCGCCTGCGGTCCGGTCTCGGACTTGATGGTGCGGATCCGGTCCACGGTGTGCTTCACGGCCCGGGCGTCCAGCTTCTCCCCGTTGGAGAAGGTCAGATCCCGGCGCAGCTCACAGCGGTAGATCTTGTTGGTGGTGTCGGTGAAGCCACAGGAGGCGGCGTCCGGGCGGGGCGTCGTACTGCCGGTCGGGAAACTGAGGAGGGTCTGGAAGACATTCCGGTACAACTCCCAGGAGCCGTCGTACGCGGCGGCGGGATCGAGGGTGGAGGGCTCACTGATCGTCCCGACGACGATCCGCCGGTTCCCCTCGGCCTCGGCATCGGAGAACAGTCCACATCCGGCCAGGAGGGAGAGGGTCGCCAGGGCCCCCACACCCCGCAGACAGTTCCGGTAGAACACGTGCGCACGCTCCTCGTTCGACCTGGATCCGGCGGACCCCACCGAAGTGCCCCACCGGGTCAACACACGGTTTCCGGCAGGGCATCCGCCTCACGGGGCGACGTCGTCGGGGTCCTGGCGGACCCCTCCGTCCGTGCCGCACGAGGCCGTGCGCGCGTGCGGACACGGCCTCGGCGCGATGGCTCAATGCACTCCGGCTGTGAGGAACATACCGCCGTCCAGGACCAACGTCTGCCCTGTGATCCAATCGGATTGCGCGGAGGTGAGAAACGCGGCGGCGCCCCCGACGTCCCCGGGCACTCCGAGCCGCCCCAGCGGATAGCCCGCGGCGGCCTCCGCCTCCCGTCCTTCGTAGAGCGCCCGGGCGAACCGGGTCTTCACCACGGCGGGCGCGATGGCGTTGACCCGGACCCCGGGGGCGAACTCGTGGGCCAGCTGGAGGGTCAGATTCACCATGGCCGCCTTGCTCATCCCGTACGCGCCCACGAACGGCGACGGCGCGAGCCCGGCCACGGAGGCGATGTTCACGATCGCGCCACCGTGTGCCCGCTGCCAGGCGTGCCAGGTCCGCTGGGCGAAGCCGAGCGCAGAGATCACATTGGTCTCGTAGACCTTGCGGACGACCGCCAGGTCGAGGTCGGCGAGTGGCCCGTAGACCGGATTGGTGCCCGCGTTGTTCACCAGGAAGTCGATCCGCCCGAAGGCGTCCATCACCCGTTCCACGGCCACCGCCCGGTGGGCCTCGTCATGGGCCCGGCCCGCGACGCCGATCACCCGGTCGGGGCCGAGGGCGGCCACCGCCGCCGCGAGCGACTCCTCGTCGCGGCCGGTGATACAGACCCGGTCGCCCCGGGCCACCAGCGCCTCGGCGACGGCGTAGCCGATCCCCCGGCTGCCGCCGGTGACCAGGGCGACCCGCCCGCTGTCGGGAACCGGCGCCTCGGCCTTCCCGGCCGCCCCCGGCGTCGTCGTGTCGTTCGGCATGGTCGCTCCTCCGGTCAGTCGAGCGGTCCGCCCGCGACGTACAGCACCTGTCCCGAGACGAATCCGGTGTCGTCACCCGCGAAGAACGCGATGGCCCCGGCGACGTCCTCCGGACGGCCGACCCGCTGAACCGGGATCCGGGTGGCGGCGGCGGCCTGGAATTCCTCGAAGCCCATGCCGACCCGGGCGGCCGTCTGGGCGGTCATCTCGGTGGCGATGAAGCCGGGGGCGACCGCGTTCGCGGTGATCCCGAACTTCCCCAGCTCCTTCGCGAGCGTCTTGGTGAACCCCTGGAGTCCGGCCTTCACCGCCGCGTAGTTCGCCTGGCCCCGGTTGCCGAGCGCCGACGACGAGGAGAGCGAGACGATCCGGCCGAACCCGGCGTCGACCATGTACTTCTGACACACCCGGGACATCAGGAACGCGCCCTTCAGATGGACGTTCATCACGGTGTCCCAGTCGGACTCGCTCATCTTGAAGAGGAGGTTGTCACGGAGCACACCCGCGTTGTTGACCAGGACGACGGGCGGGCCCAGCTCCCCGGCGATCCGGGCGACGGCGGCCTCGACCCGGGCCGAGTCCGAGACGTCGCAGCCGACGGCGAGGGCCCGGCCGCCCGCCGCGACGATCTTCCCTACGGTCTCCTCGCAGGCCGCCTCGTCGAGATCGAGCACGGCCACGGCCCGGCCGTCGGCGGCCAGCCGGATCGCGGTGGCCGCGCCGATGCCCCGGGCGGCCCCGGTCACGACGGCGACACGCTGTTCGGTGGTGGACATACTGCTTCTCCTCGCCCTGGGGCGGGGCTCGTCCGGAGGTCCCGTCACGGGTGCCGCCAGAAGGTACGTACCACGCGTACCGGGTACGCCAGCCGGATGAGCGACCGCTTAGTATCGTTCCGCTGACGTGACGCTAGAAGCCGGGGCACCCGGTGTCAACGGCCCACCGGGTGCGCCGGGTCGCGTCCGCCGGGCCGGAGCGGGCGTACGGGCGCGGGCGCCACCGGCGACGGGTATCACCGGCGGGTAGCACCGCGGGCTCAGCGCACCAGCAGCTCCAGCAGCCGGTTCAGCTCGGCTCGGGGATCCGTGGTGAGACCGGTATGGACCGGCCCCGGCTGGACGACCGTGGAACGGGGCGCCACCAGCCAGCGGAACCGGCGCCCCGCGTCGTCCCCGGCGGCCTGCCCGGCCTCGTCCCCGCCCGCGCACACCCCCTCGACGGCGCGCAGCGCGGCCCGTACCCCGGCCGCGTCGGCGGCCGGATCGAGGGCCTTCAGCTTGACCTCGTCCAGCTGGGTGAGGGCCCCGATGAAGGAGTGGCCGCGGCAGTACAGCACGACGCCCGCGTTGAAGCACTCCCCGCGTTCGACCCGGGGCACCACGCGCACCAGCGCGTACTCGAAGACGACCCGCTCGCTCACGCGCCCGCCCCCGCTCCGCCCGTAGGCTCCCCCGCGCCGGACGCGGCTTCGGATCCCTCGGGCGCGGACCCGGCCCGGGTACGCGTCACCGGCAGCCGGCCGACCAGCCAGCCGGGGGCCTGGGACGGCCGGGGCTTCGACGGCTCGTCGAGGACGATCCGCCCGTGGATCGTCGCGACCCGCGACAGCAGGGCCCGCACGTAGGCCCGGCGCACCTCGTCGGTGGAGCCGAAGCCGGGCTCGTCGACCAGCCATTCGTCCGGTACGTCGGCCGTGACCTCCGCCAGCAGCTCCTCGGTGACCAGCGGGGCGAGCGCGTCGGCCGCGGCCGCCATATCGGGCCGGAAGGGGGCGAGGGCATGGTCCGAGGCGTCGTACGGCTTGGCCGCGGACGCCTCGGCGCCGGGCCAGTTGTGGTGCCAGATCATGGTGGCCCCGTGGTCGATCAGCCAGAGGTCGCCGTGCCAGACCAGCAGATTGGGGTTGCGCCAGGAGCGGTCGACATTGTTGATCAGGGCGTCGAACCAGACGACCCGGCCGGCCTCGGCGGGATCCACCTCGTAGGCCAGCGGATCGAAGCCGATGGATCCCGGGAGATAGTCCATTCCGAGGTTCAGGCCGCCACTGGCCTTCAGCAGCTCCTGCACCTCCTGGTCGGGCTCGCCGAGCCCGATCACCGGGTCCAGCTCGATCGCCACCAGTTCGGGAATCCGCAGCCCGAGCCGCCGGGCGAGCTGCCCGCAGATCACCTCGGCGACCAGAGTCTTGCGCCCCTGTCCGGCGCCGGTGAACTTCATGACGTACGTACCGAGGTCGTCGGCCTCGACGATCCCGGGGAGCGAACCGCCTTCACGCAGGGGCGTGACATAGCGGGTCGCTGTCACTTCTGTCAGCATTTCCCCAGGCTATACGGCTGCCCATGCCGCTATTCGACGGAAGCGCGGCGGGCCGTACGGAGGTACGGGCCCGGCGTCCGCGCCCGTAGCGAAGGGGTCGCGCCGCCCGTAGTGAACGGGCCGCGCCGCCCGCAGTGAAGGGGCCGCGCGGGGAGCCGCCGGACAAATTAGTCGGACGTCCGAGCACTTATCTTCTTGCTATTGGTATGTACCAATGCGATCCTGCTGGGGCAGAGCGCACCGGCCCAACACCCCACGTACGGGCCGGTGTTGACGAAGAACTCCCGACGGCCCCCAACACGTACGAGAGTGAGCTGCCATCTTGTCTGCCACACGCCGCCGTATCGCCGCCGCCTCCGCCGTCGCGTCCGCCGCGACGCTGCTGTCGCTGACGCCTTCCCCCGCGACCGCGCACGGCTCCGTTTTCGGCCCGGCCAGCCGGGTGAGCGCCTGTTTCGCCGAAGGACCCGAGACCCCGAAATCCAAGGTCTGCAAGGACCTCGTCGCCGACTCCGGCACCCAGCCCCTGTACGACTGGAACGAGGTGAACATCGCCAACGCCGACGGGAAGCACCAGCAGATCATTCCCGACGGCAAGCTCTGTTCCGCCAACCGCCAGAAGTACCGCGCCCTGGACTGGGCTCGTACCGACTGGCCCGCCACGTCGGTATCCGCGGGCTCCTACAACTTCAACGTCAGGATCACCGCGGCCCATCTGGGCACGATGAAGATGTACATCACCAAGCCGGGCTTCGACCCGACGCAGCCGCTGAAGTGGTCGGACCTCGACGCGACGCCGGTCGCCACGTACTCCACCCCCCGCGCCAGCGACAACGGCTACTACCGGTTCACCGGCAATCTCCCCGCCCGCACCGGCCGCCACATCGTCTACAAGGTGTGGCAGCGCCATGACAGCACCGAGGCGTTCTACGGCTGCTCGGACGTCGTCTACGGCAACGCGTCCGCCGCCACGGCCAAGGCCCCCACCCAGACGGCGATCGACGCGAACGCGTCGCGCTCGACCGTCAGCCACGCCGGGCACGGCGGGGACGAGCACGCCCCCGCACCGGCCTCCGCCGCGACGCAGACCGGCGGACCCTCGACCGCGGTCGCCGTGTCCGCGTCGGCGGGCGCCGCCGCGTTCGCCGTGGGCGCCCTGCTCTTCGGGCGCCGTCGTCAGCGGATGAACTGAACGGCATCCGGCCCGCCTGACACCACCCGGGAGGGGTTCCGCCGCACGTCGTGACGCGGCGGAACCCGTTCCACCACGGCCTCCGCTCCGGCCCGCGCCTCGTCACCGAGGCCACGGGCCGGGCGGAGGCCGCACCCGTGCCGCCCCGTGCCGCCCCGTACGACACCGCCCGGCCGGGGTCGCGCCGGACATCCCGGCGCTAGACTTGCAGAGTTCTGCAATTCACAAGATCGCATCGGCGAGGGAGGCGTAGTGCCGGGATTCGAGGAAGCGGCGCGGGCGCGGGTCCGGCAGGCGCGGGCCGAATTGCTGGCCGCCCGGGAGGCCGGGGACGCCGTGGAAGAGGCATGGGCCGCCGACGAACTGGCCGACGCGCTGCGGACGGTCCGCGATCACGGGGTGAAGCCGGAGGACGGACCGGCGGCGGAAGAGGAACCGTCATGAGCGACGCGGGGAGCGGCCGGGGCGAGGTGGACGAGGAGGAGCGCAAGGAGAAGGGCGTGGCGCTGCGCGTCTTCTTCTATATCTTCGGGACGCACCTGTTCGCCGGTTTCGTCTGGGTCCTCTTCTACGTCGGGCAGCAGGCCCAGAAGTAGCCCTTATCCGCGCGAAGCGACCCGTTCCGACTGCCCGGCGGCACCACGGCGGACCCCGGCACCCGGCGCTTCAGCTCGCGCTCTGCGCGGCCATCACATGATCACGGGCGCCTTCGACATGGGCGGTGATCACCCGGCGCAGCGCCGCCGCGTCACGGTCGCGCAGAGCGTCGACCATCCGCTGGTGTTCCGCGTCGATGCGTTCGAGGTCGTGGCCGGAGCGCACCCAGCGCCTGCTGTACGGCTCCACGAGGTGCAGCAGCTGATCGACGAAGCGGAGCGTGAGCCGGCGCTCCGAGAGGGCGTAGACCCGCCGGTGGAACTCGTAGTTCAGGGACGCCCGGCTCGCGGCGTCGGCGCCCCGGCGGCGCATCTCGTCGGCCAGTTCCTGGAGTTCGTCGATGTCCCGCTCGCGGGCGCCGCGGACGATCTCGTCGGCCAGATGCGGCTCCATCTGGAGCCGTAGTTCGAAGAGTTCGGCGATCTCGCCGCGGCTCAGCTCGGCGACGACCATGCCGCGCTGCGGCTGTACTTCGATCAGCCCTTCGGCCGCCAGCGCATGCAGGGCCTCGCGCAGGGGGATCCGGCTCACCTTCAGTTCCGTCGCCAGCTTCTCCTGCACCAACCGGGTGCCGGGGAGCAGCCCTCCGTCGCGAATGGAGGCGCGTAGTTGTTCGGCGATGACGCCGGCGCTGTTGCTGGTGCTGGGGGTCCGGGCTGCTCGGGTCACCTGATCACTCTATCTCTTGTGTACCCAGGCAGCGGCTGTATACATTCACTTTCCGTTCGCAGCGAATGTATACAGTCGCTGCGCATCCGTCGTTCGCGCCATCGGAAGGGGCTGCCGGATGTCACACGCCGTCGACGTCGCCGTCATCGGAGGAGGGCTGCTCGGGCTCGCCACGGCCCGGGCGCTGCTGCGGGCCCGGCCCGAACTATCCGTCACGGTCCTGGAGAAGGAGGACCACTGGGGCGCCCACCAGTCCGGGCACAACAGCAATGTCATCCACAGCGGGCTGTACTACGCGCCGGGCTCCCTCAAGGCCCGGCTGGCCCGGGCCGGCGGCGAGGCGATGATCCGGTACTGCGAGGAGCACGGGGTGCCCGTCAAGCGCACCGGGAAACTCGTGGTGGCCACGGCCGCGTCCCAGCTCCCCGGCCTGGACGCGCTCGCGCAGCGCGGCCGGGCGAACGGTGTCACCGTCAGCAGGCTGAGCCGGGCCGAGTTCGCCGAACGGGAGCCGCATGTCGCCGGGGTGGCCGCGCTGTCGGTCGCGGATACCGCGATGACCGACTTCGGCGGGGTGTGCCGGGCCCTGGCGGCCGAACTGACGGAGCTCGGCGCCGAACTGCGTACGGAATCACCGGCCCTCTCCTTCACCACCGCCGGGGACCGGACCGTGATCCGCACACCGGGCGGGGAGATCCGGGCCAGGACCCTGGTGAACTGCGCGGGGCTGCACAGCGACAAGATCGCGGCGGCGGCCGGTGACCGTCCGGCGGTACGGATCATGCCCTTCCGCGGCGAGTACGCCGAGATCAGGCCCGGCCGCCGGGGGCTGGTCAACAACCCCGTCTATCCGGTGCCCGACCCCGAACTCCCCTTCCTCGGCGTGCACATCACCCCGATGCTCGACGGCACGGTCCATGTGGGGCCCAACGCCGTACCGGCCCTCGCCCGCCAGGGCTACCGCTGGCGCGACGTCGACCCCCGCCTGGTGGGCGAACTGCTGCGGGACCCGGCCCTGCGCGGTCTCGCCCGGCGCTTCTGGCGGCACGGGGTCACCGAGATCAGCCGGTCGCTGATCTGGCCGCTCTTCGTCCGCGACGTCCGGCGGCTGCTGCCGGAGATCGAGAGCCGCGACATGCGGCGGCACGGCAGCGGGGTCCGAGCCCAGGCGGTCACGGCGGACGGGCGGCTGGTCGACGACTTCGTCATCAGCCGTACGCCGCGCGCCGTCCATGTACTCAACGCGCCGTCCCCCGCGGCCACATCGAGCCTCCACATCGGCAGCCGGATAGCGGCCGACGTGCTGGAACAGCTGGGTCACCAGGATTCCGCCCGAGCCGTACGCCAGGAGTCCGCGGCGGTCTGAACCACCTGCTCCGGCGGCGCGGAACCCCGAACACCCCCACTCTCCGCGTCGCCGAGTACCCGCCCACCGGCGGCAACCCCCCACTCCCCCACCCCCCTCCCCGTCTCTTCCCCTCTCTTTGAACGGTGATCGAGGACAGCACATGGAGCACGCCCCGCAGAAAGCCGCGCAGGACCCCGGAACATCCCCCGCCGTCGCCCGCCGCCGCGTCGCCACCGCCACCATCGTTGGCTCGGCGCTGGAGTGGTACGACTTCTATCTCTACGCCTCCATGGCCGCACTGGTCTTCGGCAAGATCTTCTTCCCGCAGACCGACGACGCGGCCGGCACCATGGCCGCCTTCGCGACCTTCGCGGCCGGATTCCTGGCCCGCCCCCTGGGCGGCGTCCTGTTCGGCCATCTCGCCGACCGCATCGGCCGGCGCAACGTACTGATCATCACCTTCGTCCTGATGGGCGTCTCCACCGGGCTGATCGGCCTGCTGCCCACCTACGAGACCATGGGCGTCGCGGCGCCCGTAGCCCTGGTGGTCCTCCGCATCCTCCAGGGCCTGGGCTCCGGCGCCGAGTACGCCAGCGCCGCGGTGGTCGCCTACGAGCACGCCGACGAGAACCGGCGCGGCCGTCAGGGCGCCTGGCCCGCCCTGGGGCTCAACCTCGGTCTGCTGCTGTCGTCGCTGACCGTCACCCTCCTCACCAGCCTGGACGAGGAGACCCTGCTGAACTGGGCCTGGCGGGTGCCGTTCGTCGCCAGCTTCGCCCTCGCGGGGATCGGCCTGTGGGTACGGCGCCGGGTACCCGAGTCGGGCGACTTCCACCGGAGCAAGGAGAAGCAGGAGCGGGACGCCGCCCCCAAGAAGCTGCCGCTCGTCACCCTGCTGCGGGAGCATCGCCGCGGTCTGCTGGTGGTCCTGGCCGTCTCGCTCGGCTACAACGCCCTCAGCTATATCTTCAAGACCTTCTCCCTGGCCTATCTCGCGGACTTCCAGGACGTTTCGGCGAGCGTCGGCGCGTTCGGCGTCACCCTGGCCAGCGCCACCGCCATCGTCGCCGTACCGTTCTTCGGCTGGGCCAGTGACCGGTTCGGCAGCCGGAAGGTGCTCGCGGGCGGCGGCATCGCCTCGGCCCTCTTCGCCTTCCCGTTCTTCGTCCTGCTCGACACCCGTAACTCGGTGGTGATCTGGCTCTGTCTGATCATCGCGACGGGCATCCTGGCCCCGGCCATGTTCGCCCCGCAGGGTTCCTTCCTCTCCCGGCAGTTCCCGGCGGACGTCCGGGTGAGCGGGGTCGGCACCGGGCGGGAGCTGGGGGCCGCGCTCTCGGGCGGTCTGGCGCCGCTGGCGGCCCTGGCCATCGTCGGCGCCAGCGCGTCACACGCCACCTGGGGTGTCTCCCTCATCCTCGTCGCGGGAGCCGTGGTGGTCGTCATCGGCTCCTTCTGCGACCGGTCCGCGCGTCCGGCCGCCCCGGCCGCCGTACCCGGGGAGCCGGACACCGACCGGCCCGCAGCCCCGGCACCGGACCGGGAGGAGGTCCCGGCGGGCCGCTCGGGCCGCGCGGTCTGACGCCGGAGCCCACCGCGTCCCGTCCGCCGGGCGGATCGGTCCGGACCACACGGTTTGGGCCGATCCGCCCGGTCCACCCGGTCCGCCCGTGACGCCTCGAACCACAAGGCACGCAAAGCACACAAAGCGCAAAAGCATGGCCCATGCATTCCGGCCATGATCGTACGGAAGAGGTCTCCACGGGACAGGTAATCCGGGTGAAATGCGGGTCAACTCCAGGGGTGAACGAGGCCGGAGAGGTGACCTTCGGCCGTACTGACGAGTACCCGGCCCACGAGCCGGGGGTGTGCGGCAGAGTCGGTTCGCCATGCGGGACCGGGATCACCGGTCACCGCTCGGTCCTGTCCCCACCAGGAGGTTCCGATGTCACCCCGAGCACGATCCCGGTCCAGGTCTCGGTTCCGGCTCTCCCGGCCCGTACGAGTCGCCGTCACCGTCGGTCTGCCGCTCGCCCTGATCGGCGGATTGGCCTTCACCGCCAACGCCACCATGGATTCCTCCGGGTCCGGTTCGGGCTCGGCGCAGCGGTCCGATGCGCCCGTGGTGACCGGATCCGCCGTACTGGACGAGATACCGCTCGCCGAGTTCGGCAACCGTCTGATCCCCGGCTCGATCGGCGACGACCGGGGGGTGAACCTCGGTATCGGCAGCGATCTGTACCCTGCCGACCGCCCCGGCGAGTTCTGGGCCCTCACCGACCGCGGCCCCAACGGACTGATCACCGTGGCCGGGAAGAAGCGCCGGACGTTCGCCGTACCGGAGTTCAATCCGGCGATCGTCCGGGTGAAGGTCGAGGGCGAGCGGGTACGGGTACTCGGCGCCGTCCCGATCACCACCCGGTCCGGAAAGCCGGTGACCGGTCTGCCCAACCAGCTCTCCCGGGACGAGGCCCCGTTCACCTACGACGCCCGGACGCCCCTGGCGACGAATCCGAACGGGCTCGACACCGAGGGCCTGGCCAGGGCGGCCGACGGCACGTTCTGGCTGGTCGACGAGTACAGCCCGTCCCTCATCAAGGTCTCCCCCAAGGGCAAGGTGCTGGCCCGCTACGTCCCCGAGGGGCTGAAGCTGGAGGGCGCCGACTACCCGGTGGTCGAGGCGCTGCCGTCGATCCTGCTGAACCGCAAGCAGAACCGGGGCTTCGAGGCGCTGACCCTCCTTCCCGGCGGCGATCTGCTGATCGCGGTGCAGAGCCCGCTGCTGGTACCCGACAAGCCCGCCGGCGAGGCTTCCCGCAATCTGCGGCTGCTCCGGTTCTCGCCCGAGGAGGGCGAGGTCACCGCCGAGTACGCGTACCGGGTCGACCCGGTGAACGTGGTGGACCCGGCGGAGACCGACCAGTCGGAGCTGAAGGTCTCGGCCCTGGTCGCGGTGGACGCGAAGACGGTCCTGGTCCAGGAGCGCACCGACCGGACGGCCAGGCTGCACCGGGTCACCCTGCCCGACGGCGACGGCATCCTCGACAGCCGCTGGGACGATGTCACCACGTCCCCCAGCTACGAGCAGACCGAGGACCCGGCCGCCGCCGGGATCGACGTCCTGGCCAAGCGGCTCGTGGTCGACCTGGGCAGGATCCCCGGAGTGCCGGGCAAGGTCGAGGGCGCGGCCCTGGTCGGCCGGGACACCCTCGCCCTGATCAACGACAACGACTTCGGGATGTCCGACGGTCCCGAGGCGTTCGACGAGCACGGCAGGCTGCGCGACAGCGGCCTCAACACCAGGATCACCCACGTCAAGCTCCCTTCCCCGATCCGCCGTTGAGCCCTGCCGCCGAGCCCCGCGGCTGAGCCCCGCCGGTGTGCCCGCCCCGCCTTCCGGGGCGGGCACACCGCTGCCGGGGGCACAGGCGCGGCGCGCCGTCCGGGGTCCGCCCGGAGCCTGCGCGCGCTCCCCCGCCTCGCCGCCTCCCGGGCCGGGCTCGTTTGATGAAGCGGGCGGGGCCGTGTCACGATCGGCTCCCCTCCGCCGGGAGATGCGCCGTCGGATCTCAACCGTGCCGGGTTCCGGGGCGGCCACCGTGTCGGTGCGCCCCTGCCGACGGCGCTCGCCGGGACGAGATGTCCTCCCGGCGCGGCGGGCCTCCCCTGCTGTCGGCTGGAGTCCGAGCCCCATGTCACCGTCTTTCGACACCTCGCCCAACGTCCTCTTCGAGACCCGGGTACGCGCCGTGCGGCGGCCCTCCCCCGGGTTCGTCCGGCTCACTCTGACCGGGCCCCGGCTGGACGTCTTCGCCCCGTACGGCCTCGATCAGCGGATCAAGATACTGATTCCGGACGGCGGTTACCCGGCGGTCTTCGACGAGGATCTGCTCCCCGAGGCGCGCTGGCGCAGCCGGTGGCGCGAACTGCCCGCCGCCGAGCGGCCCACCATGCGCAGTTACACCCCGAGCGCCGTCCGGCCGGGGCCGCGCGAGGTCGATCTGGACTTCTTCGTCCATACCCGGCCGGGCCCGGCGAGTGCCTGGGCGCTCTCGGCCCGGGAAGGGGAACGGGTGCTCGTCTCGGGACCCGACGCGCGGCGCGGGCGGCCGACGCACGGGATCCAGTGGGAACCCGGGCCCGCGACCCGGGTATTGATCGCCGGGGACGAGACAGCCTTCCCCGCGATCCGGAACATCGTCTCGACGCTCGGCCCTTCGGTCCGGGCGGAGATCTTCCTCGAAGTGGAGGACGGCGCGGACGCCGGGGCGGTCGGTTCGCCGCTCGACGGCCGGACCGTCACGGTCCGCCGCCTTCCCGGCGGGGATCCCGCCGGGCCGCTGTTCGGGGAGATCGACGCCTGGGCCCGTTCGTACGGCGCCGGGGCGGCGGCGCTCGGCACGGGGTTCTACGCCTGGCTGGCCACCGAGAGCACCCGGGTGGCCCGGCTCCGGGACCGGCTGCGGGACGCCGGGATCGCCCCGGACCGGCTGCACGCCCAGGGGTACTGGCACGACCGGATCCGGACGTCCCGAGTGTCTTAGCCGGTGGACGGCGGTAGGGCGGAAAATCAGCCAATGCTAATTTAGGCATGCCTAAGCTAAGTTATTCACGGGCTTCGCCCTCTCCCGGAACGGAACCACCCGATGCCGCCCAGAACCGGTCCTGCCAAGCGACGGCTGCTTTCCGGCCTCGCCCTGCCCGTCGTCGCCGCCCTCGCGCTCACCGCGTGCGGCGGTGGTGACGGCGACTCGGCGAGCGGCTCCGACGGCCGGTCCGGCAAGCTGGAGGTGAAGCACGCCCGCGGTACGGCGAACGTTCCGGCCGAGCCGAAGCGCGTGGTGACCCTGGAACCGGTCCAGTTGGACACCTCGGTCGCGCTCGGAGTCGTACCGGTCGGCACGGCGGTGCTCAACGAGAAGGCGGGCGTACCCGCGTACCTCGGCGAGAAGGCCGCCGGGATCAAGACGGTGGGCACGGTCCAGGAACCGAACATCGAGAAGATCGCCGCCCTGAAGCCGGATCTCATCCTCGGTACGGAGTCCCGCCACTCGGCGCTCTACGAGCGGCTCAAGTCCGTTGCCCCGACGGTCTTCATGGCTACCCAGACCGACCCCTGGACCGAGAACGTCCAGCTGGTGTCGCGGGCCCTCGGTGACGAGAAGGGCGCCGACAAGCTGCTCGGCGACTACCGCACCCGCTGTACCGAGGTGGCCGCGAAGCACGGGACCAAGGGTAGGACCGCGCAGCTCATCCGGCCCCGCGACGGGGTGCTGAGCCTGTACGGCCCCACGTCCTTCGCGGGCAGCACCCTCGAATGCGCCGGATTCACCACGCCCGCGCGGAACTGGGAGAACGACATCTCGGTGGACGTCTCCCCCGAGCGGGTCCGCGAGGCCAGGGCCGATCTGGTCCTGGTGACCGCGGCGGACGTCAAGGCCGCGGACGCCGTCCCGGACGCGATCCGCGACAACGCCAAGACGTTCCCGGCGCCGCATGTGGTGGACCAGTCGTTCTGGATCTCCGGTGTCGGCCCGCTCGGCGGCCAGGCCGTCCTGAACGACCTCGACCGCATCCTCACCGCCGCGAAGTAGCCCTCCATGGCCCTGACACGTGTAGGTACGGGATCCGAAGGCACGGAACGGGCCTCCGTGCCGCCCCGTTCCACCCGGGTGACCGGCGCGGTGGTGGTTCTCGCCGTCGCCGTCGCCCTCTCCCTGCTGGTCGGCGCGAACCCGCTGTCCCCGTCGACCGTGCTGGAGACCCTGCTGGGCGGCGGCAGCGACGAATCCCGGTTCGTGATCTGGGAACAGCGCGTACCGCGTACGGTCGCGGGCGTCCTGGTCGGCGCGGCGCTGGGGGTCGCGGGCGCGCTGATCCAGGCGTTCACCCGCAATCCGCTGGCCGACCCGGGGATCCTCGGGGTCAACGCGGGGGCCGCGTTCGCGGTCGCCGTCGGCATCGTCTTCCTCGGCGTCACCAGCCCGTTCGGCTATGTCTGGCTGGCCTGCGCGGGCGCCCTCGTCGTCACCACCATCGTCTACGGGATCGGCGCCGCCGGACGGGACGCGGCGGGCCCGGTCCGGCTGACCGTCACCGGTGTGGCGGTCGGCGCCGTCTTCGCCGGGCTCACCACCGGACTCACCCTCACCCACCCCGACGCCTTCGACCGGATGCGGGGCTGGAGCGCCGGAAGCCTGCTGGGACGCGGCTTCGACGTGGTGCTCCCGGTCCTTCCCCTGGTCGTCGTCGGGCTGCTGCTGGCCGTCGCCGCGGCCCCGGGGCTCAACTCCGTCGCGCTCGGCGTCGACGTGGCACGGGCCCAGGGCGTCAACGTACGCCGGATCCGGATCGCCGTCCTGGTCGCCGTCACCCTGCTGGCCGGCTGCGCCACGGCCGTCGCGGGTCCGATCGTCTTCGTCGGCCTGATGGTGCCGCATCTCGTCCGCTGGGCCGTCGGGACGGACCAGCGGCGGATCGTCCTCGGCTCACTGGTCGTCGCCCCGGCCCTGGTCGTCCTCGCCGATGTCCTCGGCCGGGTCGCCGTCCTGCCGAGCGAGATGCCCGCCGGAGTCGTCACCGCCTTCCTGGGAGCGCCCGTGCTGATCGCCCTCGTCCGCCGTCCGCAGGCGAGCGGCCTGTGAGCGCCCCGAAGCCCCACCCCGGGGCCGTCCGCCGGGCGCCGCTCGACATTGGCCGACGCAGGCTCGTCGTCGGCTCGGACCGGCTGCATCTCGTCCTCGGCGCCCGGTCCGTCGCGGTCACCCTGCTGGCCTGCGCCGTGACCGCCGTCCTCGGGGTGCTCGCCCTGGCGCTGGGGGACTTTCCGCTGTCCTCGGCCGATGTGCTGGGCGTCATCACCGGGGAGACCGGGGGCTTCGCCCGTACCGTGGTCCTCGAATGGCGGCTGCCGCGCGCCGCGTCGGCCGTGCTGTTCGGTGCCGCGCTCGCCGTCGCCGGGGCGGTGTTCCAGACCCTGACCCGCAATCCGCTGGCCAGCCCGGACATCATCGGTCTGGCGAACGGCTCCTTCACCGGCATGCTGATCGCGCTGCTGATGCTCGGCGGCAGCTGGCCGCTGCTGACGGCGGGCTCGCTGATCGGCGGACTGCTGGCGGCCGTCGCGATCTATCTGCTGGCCTACCGCGACGGCCTGCAGGGGTTCCGTTTCATCGTGGTCGGGATCGGCGTCTCCGCCGTGCTCTCCTCCTTCAACACCTGGATGCTGCTGCGGGCCGAGCTGGAGACCGCCCTCTTCGCGTCCGCGTGGGGGGCCGGAACCCTCAACAATGTCACCGTCACCACGGCGGTCCCCGCGGGAATCTGCGTCGTCCTGCTGCTCGCGCTGATGCCGCTGCTCAGCCCGTCGCTGCGTCAGCTGGATCTCGGCGACGACGCCGCGCGGGCGACCGGGGTCCGGGTGGCCCGGGTCCGTCCGGCCGCGATCGTGGTCGCGGTGGGGCTGGTGAGCGTCGTCACCTCGGTAGCCGGGCCGATCGCGTTCGTGGCCCTGGCCGCGCCGCAGATCGCCCGGCGGCTCACCCGCTCCCCCGGGATCCCGTTCGGGGCGGCCGGGGCGGTCGGCGCGCTGCTCCTCCTGGGATCCGATCTGATCGCCCAGCACGTCCTTCCGCTCACCGTGCCGGTCGGCGTGGTCACCATCGTCCTCGGTGGCGGCTATCTCGTCTGGCTCCTCATCCACCAAGCCAGAAACCGGACATGACGACAGACCCGTCCACCGCGCCCGCCGAGAACCCGCCCCGCACCGACAACGCGTCCCCCGGCGACCGGGCCGTCGCCGACGCCCGGCTGGGAGCCGAACGGCTCAGCCTGCGCTACGGCCGCCGGACCGTCGTCGAGGACCTTGACCTCGTCGTGCCCCCGGGGTCGTTCACCGTCGTCATCGGCCCGAACGCCTGCGGCAAGTCGACCCTGCTGCGCGCCCTGGCCGGGCTGCTCCCGCCGACGGCCGGGCAGGTCGTCCTCGACGGCGCCGACATCGCCTCCTATCCGCCGAAGGAGGCGGCACGGCGGCTCGGCCTGCTGCCCCAGACCGCGATCGCACCCGACGGGATCACCGTCGCCGAACTCGTCTCCCGGGGCCGCTACGCGCACCAGCGGGTACTGCGCCAGTGGTCTCGCGAGGACGAACAGGCCGTCCTGGACGCCCTGACCGCCACCGGGGTCGCCGATCTGTCGGCCCGCCGGGTCGAGGAGTTGTCCGGCGGCCAGCGGCAGCGGGTGTGGATCGCGATGGTGCTGGCCCAGGAAACCCCGCTGATCCTGCTCGACGAACCCACCACCTATCTCGACATCGCCCATCAGATCGAGGTCCTCAACCTGCTCCACGACCTCAATCTGCGGGGCCGCACGATCGTCGCCGTACTCCACGACCTCAACCAGGCGGCCCGCTACGCGTCGCACGTCGTCGCCATGAAGGACGGCCGGATCACCGCCTCCGGCACCCCCGCCGAGACGATCACCGCCGACCTGGTCCGGGAGGTGTTCGGGCTCGCCGGGATCGTGATCCCCGACCCGGTGACGGGGACCCCTCTGATCGTCCCGGCGGACACCCGGACCACGGCGTCCGAAGCCTGACGGCACGGGAGCCCGGACGGGGCACGGCGCCGGTGCTCCGGCGGGTCCGGACACCGGAACGCCGCGGGTCCGGACGCCGCCGGGGCCGAGAGGATCCCGCCCCTCCGGCCATCAGCGGATTCCTCCCCCGCCCGCCGGGTTCCCGATCCTCCGTGGCGTGGACTCGCCGGTCCGGTGTAAGCGACCGGGTCCCGGGTAGGTGCGTTCACCCGAGCGACGTCAACGCACCACCCGATACGGGAGAGGTTCCACGTTCGTCATGCACCAGATCGCACAGAACTCGTCGGACACGTACCCGGCCCGCCCGTCCGGCGGCCGTCGGATGAGCCCCGGGTTCGCCGGGATGCTGGAGAGGATTCGTTACGACGGCGCGTACGCCACCAGAGCCCAGGCGGAGCGGGCCACCAGGCCCGTGCTCGCGGCCCTCGGACGGCAGTTGGCGGGACCCGAACGCGGGGAGCTGGCCGCCGTGCTGCCGCCCGAGGCGGCCGAAGTGCTCCTCGGTGAGCCGGTGGCGAAGACGCCACTCGGCCCGCTCGACTTCGTCCGGGAGATAGCGGAGCACAGCGGTGGCACGCGCGCGACGGCGCGCTGGGCCGCCGACGCCGTCTGCGCGCAGCTGGCCGGGTTCTGCGGTCCGGACCTCACGGGCCGGGTGGTCGACGGGCTGCCGTCCGGATACGGGGCCCTGTTCGGCGGGGTGCGGACGGAGCGGGCGGCCGCCTGACCGCGGCTGTCGGCCACGGCGCCCCGCGCGCCGTGGCCGACAGCGGTACGGGTCTCAGATGCTGAAACGTTCCTTCGCCAGCAGCGGCCTGACCCGGCCGGCGAAGCCGCCCGTGCGGAAGGGGCGCTGGAGCAGTCCCGGGCGCAGTTCCTGGGCGAGGGCCGCCGCGATCATGCCCTGGTCGAGGGCGAGTACGAAGTCGCTGACCCGGCCGGTGCGGACGTCGACGGAGTCCCGGAAGCCGTAGCCGTCGTGGTAGGCGCCGAAGTCGCGGGCGAGCGCCGTCAGATTGGCGATCGCCTCGGTGCGGGCGTAGGGCAGGGCGAGCATCGCGGCGTGCGGGGTGACGACCCCGCTGGAGTGGTAGCCGTCGATCTGCATGCCGAGGGCGTCCACGCCGTACTCCCGGTAGCCGCCGTCGGGGATGTTCGACGGGGAGAAGCCCCAGTAGCCGTACTTCTCCTCCAGGGTGCCGTGCTCGATCTGGGAGCGGACGTACCGCCGGTGGGTCACTCCCCAGGAGCGGCGGGCCCATTCGGGTTCGGGGACGAAGAGGGGGACCATCAGGGCCTCGAACATGGAGCCGCCCCAGGAGGGGACGAGTTTGCGGCCCCGGTGGGTGTAGTGGCCGTTCCAGACCCGGACGCCGTCGACGACGGTGTACGTACCGCCGGGCGGCTGCTCCTGGCCGTGTTCGGGGAGCATGGTCCGCAGCAGGTGCCAGTAGTGGTCGGTGGGGAGGGAGCCGTCGGCGATGCCGAGGTAGCTGGCCATCCGGGGTTCGGTGTTGAGGGCGCCGTAGTGGTGTCCGGTGGGTTCGCCGGTGTCGGTCCAGAAGCCGCCGCGGAGCTGGCCGGGGCCGGCGACGGGGTCGGCGGGGTCGTAGGGGGTGTAGAAGTACGACCAGTCGGCGGTGGCGAGGATCCGGTCGACGCGGCGGCGCAGCCGGGGGGAGGCGTCGGCGGCGATCATCAGTCCGGTGACCAGCCAGGCGTTGTCGACGGATGAGAGGAAGGGGCGGACCGGGGCGCCGGTCTCCGGCCAGCGGGTGAGGACGGAGCCGTCGTAGGCGTCGTACCAGTTGACCCACCAGCCGTGGTGGCGTTCGAGCCGCTCGACGGCGCCGACCATGTGGTCGAGACGGCGGTGGAGGGTGGCGCGGTCGATGACGCCGAGGCCCGCGGCGGCGGCCGTGGACCAGAGGCCGCAGCCGATGTTGGTGGGTGAGGTGTTGCGGGAGGGGACGGGGCGGCCCGGCCGGGTGAGGTCGGCCTTGTCGGCGGTGAGACCGAAGTCCGTCGTCATGGCCTCGATCGAGCGATAGGTATCGCGGAACCAGGTACGGAGCAGCGGTGTATCGGCGGCGTCGGGAGCCTTCCGGTCCTGTTCGCCGTCCGCCGTCCCGCCCCGCCGGGGGTACGAGGGAGCGGCGGTGGCGGGCGACGCGGTGAGTGCGGGCAGGGCGAGGGCGGCGGCCCCGCCGCTCGCGGCGGTCAGCAGTGCGCGGCGGTCGAGACGTTCCATGAGGATCCAGCTCCCGTTGGTGGAGGCGGACGGGCGTACGGCGGGCCGGGGAAGGGGAAGGGACGGCGGGGGTACGGGGCCGGGCGCGGCGGTACGGTTCGCGGCGCCCGGCCCCGGGCGGGGTGTCCGGCCGTCAGGCGCGGGCGATGTGCAGTCGGCGGATGCCGGGGTTGGGCAGTTCGACGGTGAGGGTGAGGCGGCCGTCCGGGTCGGCGTGGTGGGTGCCGAGGTCCTCCTCGGGCAGCCGGTCGGCCCGGCGGAGCGCCTCCCACTGTCCGGCGTCGGGCCAGTCGCCGCCGCCCATGCCGTTCCAGACGGCCTGGATGTTGCCGTGCTCCTCGTCGACCCGGTGGGAGAGCACGGTGTGGGCGCTGCCCGGTACCAGGCCGGAGACCGTGACCGTGGTGGTGCGGTCGAGGGCGGGCGATCCGGCGATCTTCGACTGGTCGAGGGTGCCGTTCCAGAGCAGGACGTCGACGGAGGTCCCGTCGTCGGTCCGGGTGGCCAGGCACTCGACCAGCGCCTCGGCCCCGTCTCCGGTGGCCGTGGCCGGGATCCGGCCGCCGCGGAGGAGGTCGAGCAGGCGGAGCGCCCAGAAGCGGGGCTTGCGCAGATTGCCGACGGTCAGCAGGCCGAAGCCGCCGTGGAAGAGCCTCGGCGGCCAGCCGAGCTCCTCGAACTGGTCGGAGGCGACCCAGTAGGCGAGACAGTCGGTGGATTCGAGGGCGCTGCGCATCCCGCGGAGGACGAAGGGCGCGGCGAAAACGGAGTCGCTGACCGGGTGGAAGTGGGTGGGGGTGACGCCCCACTCGGTCCACAGGATCTCGGGTTCGGGCCTGCCGGTGACCTCGGCGAAACCACGGGTCATGGGGCGGAAGTTCAGCGGGGCGTTGCCGTAGGTGTGGGTGGAGACGAAATCGACGGGGAGATCGTGCTTGCGGCAGTGTTCCAGCAGGTCGCCCACCCAGCCCGCGGCGGCGGAGGACGGCCCGCCGACCCGGATGCGCTCGTCGACGCCCTTGACGGCCGTGACGGCGATCTCGTAGAGGCGGTGGTACTCCTCCTGGGTGCCGTTCCAGAAGACCTCCAGATTGGCCTCGTTCCATACCTCGAACTCCCAGCCCGCGACCTCGTCGCGGCCGTAGCGGTCCTGGAGGTGGAGGGTGAGTTCCCGGCAGAGGTCGCCCCAGCGTTCCCAGTCCGCCGGGACGGAGACCTGGGCCCGGTAGTCGAAGACGGTGTAGTCGGGGTCGGCGGTGAGTTCCCGGGGCATGAAGGAGAGTTCGACCACGGGCTTGAGCCCGGTGGCGAGGAAGCGGTCGTAGACGGTGTCGAGGCCGCTGAAGTCGAAGGTGCCGTCGGCGCGGACGGTGACGGTCTCCGGCAGGAAGGTGCCGTGGGCGCGGACGGTACGGACCCCGAGTTCGTCCCGGACGATGCCCAGGGCCTCGGCGTATTCGGCCGCGACGTCGGAGCCGCCGGGGCCGGGCTCGTCCCGGATCAGCAGGGAGAAGTGCTCGGCGCCGATCATCCGGTTCCAGACTCGGGGGAGTGCGACGGGTGTCGCGGCGGCGTCCACGGCCACCGCGACTCGGGCCGGGGTGTCCCCGGCTGCCCTGGGCCGTCCGGTCACGGTGGCGGAGAGTTCACCGGCGCCGCCGTCGGACCAGGTGGCGACCTTGTAGTAGTAGTCGTGGCCGGGTTCGGCGAGGGTGTCGGCGTACGGCGGGTGCGGTACGGCGAGCACATCGCCGCCGAGGTGGTCGAGGGGCTGATAGGGCCCGTCGGCCAGGTCGGAGCGGTGGACGAGGTAGCCGAGGGCGCCCTCGACGGGCTCCCAGTCCAGCAGGACGTGGCCGGTGCCGCCGACGGCGAGCAGCCCGCCCGGCGGGGGCAGTTCACCGACCCCGGTGATCCGGTTGTCGCTGGGCTTGCCGATCCGGGAATCCCAGTCGGCGTGGGCGGCGGACTTGTCGCTCATAGCAGTACTGACCTCTTCATCAGGGGCATGGCGGCGGATGCCGCCGGGTCGGGACGTCCGGTGACAGGGGTGGAACGGGGGGAGGGGCGCGCGGGGGTGTCGGTTACTTCAGCCCGGCGGTGGCGATGCCCTGGGTGAAGTGGCGCTGGAGGACGGCGAAGACCAGCAGTACGGGCAGGACGACCAGGAAGGATCCGGCCATCAGTACGCCGTTGGCGCCGTTCGCCCGGTTGGGGTCGGTGGCGAAGGTCGCCAGGGCCACGGGCAGGGTGTATTTGTCGGGGTCGTTGGTGGCGATCAGGGGCCAGACGAAGTTGTTCCACGACTGGAGGAAGGTGAGGATCGTCAGGGTGGCTAGCGCCGGTTTCACCAGCGGCATCACGATCCGCCAGAAGATGTACCACTCCCCCGCGCCGTCCAGCCGGGCCGCTTCGAGCAGTTCGTCCGGGACCGACAGCATGAACTGGCGCATCAGGAACACCCCGAAGGCGCCCGCGGCGAAGGGGAGTACGAGACCGGCGTAGGAGTCGATCAGCTGCATCTTGCTCATCAGGACGAACAGGGGCAGCAGCATCAGGTTTCCGGGCACCATCAGGGCGCCGAGCACCAGACCGAAGACCTTGTTGCGGCCCGCGAAGTCCAGCTTGGCCAGGGCGTATCCCAGCATCGAGCAGAAGACCAGGTTGGAGAGGGTGACCAGGGTGGCGACGATGGTGGAGTTGAGGAAGTAGCGGGGCAGATCGAGCAGGTCCAGCAGATCGCGGAAGTTGGCGAGCGTCCATTCGGTGGGGATCCACACCGGCGGGCTGGCGGCCAGGTCGGGCTTGGTCTTGAAGGCGGAGAGCGCCATCCACAGAAAGGGGGCGGCCATCAGGACCAGTCCCGCGCCCAGCAGGAGGTAGGCCGCGGGCTTCTTCATCCGGCGGGTCCGGGCGGTGCCGCTCATTTCGTGTTGTCCTTCAGCAGACGGAGCTGGAGCACCGTCACTCCCATGATCACCACGAACAGCACATAGGCCATGGCGCTGGCGTAACCCATGTGGAAGAAGCTGAAGCCCTCCCGGTACATGTTCAGGGAGACGGTGAGGGTGCTGTTGGAGGGGCCGCCGTTCGTCATCACGAACGGCTCCTCGAAGACATTGAGATAGCCGATGGTGGTGATCACGGTGGCGTAGAGCAGGGTGGGCCGCAGCAGCGGGACGGTGACCGAGCGGAACTCCTGCCACAGCCCGGCGCCGTCGAGCCGGGCGGCCTCGCGGACCTCGGTGGGGATGGCCTGGAGGCCCGCGATGAAGAGGACCATCACCGTGCCGAGGTTCCGCCAGACGGCCATCACGATCAGGGACGGCATCGCCAGGGTCTCGGACCCGAGGAAGTCGGGCGCGGTGGTGCCCAGTTCGGCGGCGAGACCCGCGACCAGGCCGTCGGCCGGGTCGAGGACGAACCGCCAGACGACGGCGATGGCCACGATGCTGGTGACGACGGGGGCGTAGAAACCGATCCGGAAGAAGGTGCGCAGCCGGTCGATGCCGTTGTTCAGCAGGACCGCGACGACCAGTCCGGCGCCGATGGTGAGGGGGACGCCGACGACGACGAAGTACCCGGTGTTGAAGAGCGCCTGGCGGAACTTCTCGTCGTCGAGGAGGCGGGTGTAGTTCTCGAAGCCGATGAACTCGGCGGAGAGCGGGTCGGTGACATTGCGCAGACCGAAGTCGGTGAAGCTCATCGCCAGGGTGGCGAGGATCGGCAGCGCCATGAAGACCGCGAAGAGGACCAGGAAGGGGGTGGAGAAGAGCCAGCCCGCCAGTTGATGGCCGCCGGGTCGGCGGCCGCGGCGCCGGGGACCGCGCGGCGCGGGTGGGGCGGCGACCGGGGCCGGGACCCCGGCGGCCGGTTCGGTGACGGTGCTCATCCCTAGCCCACCAGCGGCGCGGTCTCGGACTGCATCTTCTTCGCGGCCTGTTCGGGGGTGGCCTTGCCCTGGGTGACCGACTCGACCGCGGCGTCGATCTTCGACCCGATCTCGGCCCATTCGGCGAGGGCGGGGATGGCCTTGGCGCTCTCCAGCTGGGTCCGGAAGACCCGGGCGGCCGGGTCCTTCGCCAGTTCGCCCTGCTCCCAGGCGGCCTTGTTGGCGGGCAGGTCGGTGGTGCGCTCGTACCAGTCGGCCTGGGTCGCGGGCGCGGCGAGATGGGCGATGAAGTCCGCGGCGGCGGCCTTGTGCTCGCTGTCCTTCGAGACCACCAGGCTGGAGCCGCCGGCCCAGGACGTCGAGGTGGTTCCGGCGGGCAGCGGGGCCACGGCCCACTTACCCTTCAGCTGGGGCTGGTTCTCGGCGATGTTGGTGGTCTGCCAGGGGCCGGAGAGGAACATCGGGACGCTGCCGTTGCCGAAGTCCTTCACCACGTCGTAGCCGGGCTGGACGCTCTTCTTCGCCAGGCCCTTGTCGAAGTAGGCGCCGTACTCGGCGAGGGCCGTGACGGCGGCCGGGCTGTCGAGGGCGGGCTTGCCGTCCCGGGTCAGTTCGCCTCCGGCCGAGTAGAAGAACGGCAGCCAGTTCTGCCAGGCGTCCAGGTTGTAGGGCTGGAGTGAGATGCCCCAGGTGGTGTCGGCCTGCTTCTGGAAGGCGGTGGCGAGCGCCGACATCTCGGCCCAGGTGGTGGGCGCCCGGGTGATCCCCGCCTCGCGGGCCAGATCGGTCCGGTAGTAGAGCACCCGGGCCTCGGTGTACCACGGCACGCCGTAGACCCGGCCGTCGACGACATTGCTCTCCCAGGAGGCGGGGAAGAAGTCGGCCTCGCGGAACTTGGTGGTGTCGACGGGCTCCAGCACACCGAGTTCGGCGAACTCACCCATGAAGGTGCTGCCCATCTGGGTCACATCGGGCAGCTTCCCGGCCGCCGCGGCGGAGACCAGTTTCTGATGGGCGACGTCCCAGCCGACCGGGGTCACCTTCACGGTGATGTGCGGGTTCTTCTTCTCGTACGCGTCGGCTACGGCGCCCAGCTTCTCGCCCTCGGTGCCCATCGCCCAGACGGTCAGCGTCTGCTTCTCGTCCCCCGCCACCTGGGCCCCACCGGATCCGCCGCACGCCGAGAGCGTCAGTACGGCCGCGAGGACGAGGGCGGCCGAGGCTGGTCCGGTGGTGCGGTGCATGGTGCTCCTCCTTGAGCGTCCGGCTATCCGAAACCGGTGATGTATGCGCTGCCTGTAAGCGCATACATCACCCTGCGCCACCCCTTGGACATCCGCAAGAACCCTTCAGGTAACGCTTGCGTAACGCCGCCACGATCCGGAACTGCCGCTTCCGAACGTTAAATCGCGGCGTTCGCGGACCGGAAGCATGTGTGGCCGACACCGCATCGGCCGGTACGGAACGGGCCCGGCGGGGACGGCGGCGGAGGCGGGCGGGAGCGGGCGGGGCGGGCACGAAAACGCCTCCCGCCCCGGGGAGTCGGGGCGGGAGGCGCGGTGTCGCCGTACGAGGGCTCAGGCGGGCGGTGCCGCCGGACAGCCGCAACTGGCCCGGCGCGCGAGCGAGACGGGCAGCATCAAGGAGACGGGTTCCCGGGTACGGTCCCCGAGGCGCCGGACGAGGAGATCCACCGCATCCTCCCCCAGCCGCCGCATCGGCTGGCGGACCGTGGTCAGCGCCGGGCGGACGATCCGGCTGAGCGGGATCCCGTCGAACCCCACGACGGCCATATCGGCCGGGACCCGGAGCCCTCGGCGCTCCAGCGCGTGCAGTGCGCCGATGGCCATCTGATCGTTCGCGAACAGCAACGCCTCGGGACGGACCCCCGGCCGGTCGAGCAGTGCGTCGGCCGCCCGCGCCCCCTCGGCCTGGGTCATCATCGAGACGCGTACGTCCGGCTCCCCGGCCACGGCGATCCCCGCGTCCCGGCACGCCTCGCGGAAGCCCGCGAACCTGGCCTCGGCGTCCGGGGAGTCCCGCTCCCCGCCGACGAAGGCCAGTCGGCGCAGCCCGTGGTCCCGGACGAGATGGCGGGTGAGTTCCCGCTCCCCCTCGGCGTTGGCGACCTCGATGTGGTCGAGATGGTCGATCTCGCGCGGCCCGGCCAGCATCACCACCGGCAGCCGCCGGGAGATGACCTCCAGCTCCTCGGTCGGCACCGTGCGCGCCAGCACCGCGAAGCCGTCGACCCGCCCCGCGACCTGCTCCACCAGGCTTCTCGGGCCGCCTTCCAGGGAGGCCGCGATCAGCAGGGCGTAGCCGTGGCGTCTGGCGGCACGCTCCATGCCTCGGATGATCTGGTCCGAGTAGAGCATCACGGCGGCGTCGTCGTCCTCGGCGTCGGCGGCGTCCGCCTCCGCGTCGGGGTCGGCGTAGTCCGGGAAGCAGAGTCCGAGGACTCCGGTGGCCCGGCTGGCGAGGCCGCGGGCGCTTCCGCTCGGGACGTATCCCAGCGCGCGGGCGGCTTCCAGGACCCGGTCGCGGGTAGCGGCCCGTACGGAGTCGGGGTTCCGGTAGACCCGGGACACCGTCGCGATGGAGACACCCGATCGCTCGGCGACGTCGTACACAGTGGGGGCACTCACCCGACCGACCGTCCGCTTCTTCTGTCTCGTGGATGACCCGTGCAGGACCGGGGTCGATGCACGATGAAAGCGCATTCACCCTAGGTCGCGGATATCCGCGGGAGCAAGCGACCCCTCGGTGAGCAGCGGAAACCGGCCAGTGGCCGGGCATCGGGGCGGACGGCGGCGCGGCGGGCACGGCGCCCGGGGTCGGCCAGGGTCGCGGTCGGCCAGGGTCGCGGTCGGCCGGACGAGCACCCGCCGGCCGCGTACCGCGACCTGTATCGAGCGCCCACGCGGGGCGACCCGTGCGACGCGGCCCCGGAAGAGGGGTCGGGGGGGGGGCGGGCCCCCGCTCGGGGGGCCGCA
>NZ_JBFADP010000037.1:0-93661 GCF_040641415.1 Streptomyces sp. NPDC020875
AGGGGGGGCCCCCCCGGGGGGGCCCCCAACCCGCGCTAGGGGTGCCCGCCCCCGCCGTCGTCGTACGAAGGGGACGGGCTGCCGCGCCGCTCAGGCCCGGCTGAGGACCGTGTCCGGCTCGGCGGGGGCGGAAGGCTCCCCGTCGGCGGGGCGTTCGCGCAGGCTCAGCGCCAGCCGGAGCACCGCGACCCACATCAGCGACGAGCCGAGCATATGGGCCCCGACCAGGACCTCCGGCACCCCGGTGAAGTACTGGAGATAGCCGATGCCGCCCTGGAGGAGCAGGACCACCAGCAGATCGCGGGCCCTGGCCCGGGTGTCGGCGGGGGCGTCCACCACCCGGAGCACCAGCCACATCGCCACCGCGAGCGCGCAGACCAGCCAGGCGGACGCGGCATGCAGCTGGGCCGCGTTCACCCAGTCCCACGGCATCCGGGGTACGTCGCTGCTGTCACCCGCGTGCTTGCCCGAGCCGGTGACGGCCGTACCGAGCACGATCGCCAGCCCCGCCGCGATCACGACCGCCCAGGAGAGCCTGCGGACCGGACGCGGCACCCGGGGACGCGGGGCGGTGTCGCCCTCACCCGCCCGGTGCCAGGTCAGCACCGCGACCGTGAGCAGCGCGTTGGCGAGCACGAAGTGCGTGGCGACGGTCCACGGGTTCAGCGCCGTCCAGACCGTGATGCCGCCGAGGACCGCGTTGGCGAGCACGATCCAGAACTGGAGCCAGCCGAGCCGGGTCAGCGAGCGGCGCATCGGCTTGGCGGCGCGGGCCGCGACGATCGTCCAGCCGACGGCCGCCGAGAGGACGTACGTCAGCATCCGGTTGCCGAACTCGATCGCCCCGTGCAGGCCCTGCTCGGGCGTGGCGAAGAGGCTGTCGTCGGTGCACTTGGGCCAGGTGTCGCAGCCCAGGCCCGATCCGGTGAGCCGGACCGCGCCCCCGGTGACGATGATGACCACGGTCATCACGACGGCGGAGAGCGCGGCCCGCCGGACGATGCCCGGTGCGGGCGTCCAGCGCTGCGCGATGCGGTCGAGGGGAGTTTGCACGGGCCCATCGTAGGACGGCCCTTGTGCATGGATTCACGAGGGGTGCCCGGCGGGTCGGCCGGAGCCGTACCGGCCGGTCACTCCCGGCTCACTCCCAGCGGAAGAAGCGGGCCGCCGCGCCCAGTCCCAGGACCGCCCAGACGGTGAGGATCCCCAGGTCGGCCCAGGGGATCCCGGCGCCGTCGGTGAGGATGTCGCGCAGTCCGCCGGAGAGCGCGGAGATCGGCAGCAGGGCCAGCACATCGGCGGCGGCGTCGGGGAAGCGGTCCAGCGGGACGATCACCCCGCCGCCGACCAGGAGCAGCAGAAAGACCAGATTGGCGGCGGCCAGGGTGGCCTCGGCCCGGAGCGTCCCGGCCATCAGCAGCCCGAGACCGCAGAACGAGGCCGTGCCGAGGGCCAGCAGCAGGAGGACGGCGGCGAAGCCGGTGACGCCGCCCTTCGGAGACCAGCCGAGGCCGAGGGCGATGGCCGTCAGCAGGGTGATCTGGAGGAGCTGGGTCAGCAGGACGGAGAGCGTCTTGGCGCACATCAGCGCCCAGCGGGGCAGCGGGGACGCGCCGAGTCGCTTGAGCACCCCGTAGCGGCGTTCGAATCCGGTGGCGATGGCCTGGCCGGTGAAGGCGGTCGACAGCACGGCGAGGGCGAGGACGCCGGGCGCGAGGAAGTCCACGGCCCGCTCGCTGCCGGTGTCGACGATGTCGACGGTGGAGAAGAGGACCAGCACCAGGGAGGGGATGACGATGGTGAGCAGCAGCTGTTCGCCGTTGCGCAGCAGCATCCGGGTCTCCAGGGCCGTCTGGGCGGCGATCATCCGCCCGAGCGGGGCCGCGCCGGGCCGGGGGGCGTAGGTACCCGTACTCATTACCGCAGCTCCTTGCCGGTCAGCTCCAGGAAGACGTCCTCCAGGGTGTGGCGCTCCACCGAGATGCCGTCCGGCATCACACCGTGCTGGGCGCACCAGGAGGTGACCGTGGCCAGCAGTTGCGGGCCGACCTCGCCCGTTATCCGGTACGTCCCCGGGATCGGCTCGGCCGCCTCGGTGCCGTCGGGCAGGGCCTTGAGGAGGGCTCCGACGTCCAGGCCGGGGCGGCCGGTGAAGCGCAGGGTGTTCTCGGCGCCGCCGCGGCAGAGCTGCTCGGGGCTGCCCTGGGCGATCACCCGGCCGCCGTCGACGATGGCGACGTCGTCGGCCAGTTCCTCGGCCTCGTCCATGAAGTGGGTGGTCAGTACGGTGGTGACCCCGTCGGCGCGCAGCTCCCGGACCAGGGCCCAGGTGGCCCGGCGGGCCTGGGGGTCGAGTCCGGCGGTCGGTTCGTCCAGGAAGACCAGCTCGGGGCGGCCGACGACGGCCATCGCGAGGGAGAGCCGCTGCTGCTGGCCGCCGGAGAGCCGCCGGTAGGAGGTCCGGCCGCAGTCGGCCAGCCCCA
The DNA here is from genome assembly GCF_040641415.1 of Streptomyces sp. NPDC020875. NCBI lineage: Bacteria > Bacillati > Actinomycetota > Actinomycetes > Kitasatosporales > Streptomycetaceae > Streptomyces > Streptomyces sp. NPDC020875. Next base: position 2,484 of record NZ_JBFADP010000037.1, read on the forward strand.
GCCGCTCGATCAGGAAGTCCACGTCCAGCGGGTCGGCGTGCAGCTTGGCCACATGCCGCAGCATCTCCTCGGCACGGGCGCCCGAGTAGACCCCGCCGGACTGGAGCATCACCCCGACCCGGGGGCGCAGCCGGGCGGCGTCGGCGACCGGGTCGAGGCCGAGGACGCGTACCGTGCCCGCGTCGGGGCGCCGATAGCCCTCGCAGGTCTCGATGGTGGTGGTCTTTCCGGCTCCGTTGGGGCCGAGGACGGCGGTGACGGTCCCCCGGGGGACCGTCAGGTCGAGGCCGTTCACGGCCGCCTTGGATCCGTACCGCTTGACCAGGCCCTGGATCCGGACGGCGGGCTCGCTCTGCATGCCGGGAAGTCTAGGTGGCGCTCCGCGGCGCCCGGGGCCGTACCCCCGAGTCCGGCCGGCGGGCGCCGCCGGGAGGGGCGGGAATGAGCCAGGGTGGCCAGGGGGCAGGTGGGGCGAATGTGTTTTCGGAGTCGGGAGAGGTGCCGGAAGTGAGTCGAGCGGTCACGGATAATGGATGCCGCTCAGCTGCTCCGTGCCTGGTCGGACCGGGTTTGAAGGCCACCCTCCGGCAAACCGGCTTAGGTTACCCTAAGTGATGAACGGCACCGCCGGAGGGTCCGTATGGCGGTTGTCACGCCTCCGGGAATTACGCAACAATGGCGTTGTGAAAAACGTCGGCGAGGCTCCCCGTGAGGAACTCGTGACCGGGTCGCGGTCGGACCGATCGACACGTGACCGGGTCGCGCGCTCCCTGCTGGACCACGGCCCGTCCACGGTGGCCGACCTGGCCGGACGGCTCGGTCTCACCCAGGCCGCGGTCCGCCGGCACCTCGACGCGCTGGTCGCGGAGAAGGTCGTCGCCGCCCGGGAGAAGCGGGTGTACGGCGCCCGGAGCCGCGGCAGGCCCGCGAAGGTCTTCGCCCTCACCGACTGCGGCCGGGACGCCTTCGACCAGTCCTACGACTCGCTCGCGGTGGACGCCCTGCGCTGGATCGAACGGCACGCGGGCGGGGAGGCGGCCGTCGCCGCCTTCGCCCGCGACCGGATCGGCCACCAGGCGGAGAGCTACCGCGCGGCCGTGGCCGCCGCCCCGCCCGACGGGCGCACGGCGGCGCTGGCGAAAGCGCTCAGCGCCGACGGGTACGCTGCTGTGGCGCGCAGCGCGCCGGGCGCGCAGCAGGGCGAACAGCTCTGCCAGCACCACTGCCCGGTCGCACACGTCGCCGAGCAGTTCCCGCAGCTGTGCGAGGCGGAGACCGAGATCTTCTCCGAGCTCCTCGGGACCCATGTGCAGCGTCTGGCCACGATCGCCCACGGCGACGGGGTCTGTACGACGTTCATTCCGCAGGGTCCGCGCGGAGCTCCGGACGGCCCGCGGACGGCACCGCACCCACAGACCACATCATCAGCATCCACACGCACGGCCGGGAGGAACCCCGCATGACTCTCCCCACGGAGACTGCTCACCCCGAACTGGAGGGTCTGGGCACCTACGAATTCGGCTGGGCCGACTCCGACGAAGCCGGCGCCGTCGCCAAGCGCGGCCTCTCCGAGGCGGTCGTCCGCGACATCTCGGACAAGAAGAACGAGCCGGAGTGGATGCTGAAGCTGCGGCTCAAGGGCCTGCGGCTGTTCGACAAGAAGCCCATGCCGAACTGGGGCTCCGACCTCTCCGGTATCGACTTCGACAACATCAAGTACTTCGTCCGGTCCACCGAGCGCCAGGCCGAGTCCTGGGAGGACCTGCCCGAGGACATCAAGAACACCTACGACCGGCTCGGCATCCCGGAGGCGGAGAAGCAGCGCCTGGTCGCCGGTGTCGCCGCGCAGTACGAGTCGGAGGTCGTCTACCACCAGATCCGTGAGGACCTGGAGGCGCAGGGCGTGATCTTCGTCGACACCGACACGGCGCTGAAGGAGCACGAGGACCTCTTCAAGGAGTACTTCGGCACCGTCATCCCGGTCGGCGACAACAAGTTCGCGTCGCTGAACACCGCCGTCTGGTCCGGCGGCTCGTTCATCTACGTCCCCAAGGGTGTCCATGTCGACATCCCGCTCCAGGCGTACTTCCGGATCAACACCGAGAACATGGGCCAGTTCGAGCGGACGCTGATCATCGTCGACGAGGACGCCTACGTCCACTACGTCGAGGGCTGTACGGCGCCGATCTACTCCTCCGACTCGCTGCACAGCGCCGTGGTGGAGATCATCGTCAAGAAGGGCGGCCGCTGCCGCTACACGACGATCCAGAACTGGTCGAACAACGTCTACAACCTGGTCACCAAGCGTGCCGTGGCCTACGAGGGCGCGACCATGGAGTGGGTCGACGGCAACATCGGCTCCAAGGTCACCATGAAGTACCCCGCCGTCTACCTGATGGGCGAGCACGCCAAGGGCGAGACGCTCTCCATCGCCTTCGCGGGTGAGGGCCAGCACCAGGACGCCGGGGCCAAGATGGTCCACATGGCGCCCAACACCTCCTCCAACATCGTCTCCAAGTCGGTGGCGCGAGGCGGCGGCCGGACCTCCTACCGCGGTCTGATCGAGATCGGCGAGGGCGCCCCCGGCGCCAAGTCGAACGTGCTCTGCGACGCGCTGCTGGTGGACACGATCTCCCGCTCGGACACCTACCCGTATGTCGACGTCCGCGAGGACGACGTGTCCATGGGCCACGAGGCGACCGTCTCCAAGGTCTCCGAGGACCAGCTCTTCTATCTGATGAGCCGGGGCATGACCGAGTTCGAGGCGATGGCGATGATCGTGCGCGGCTTCGTCGAGCCGATCGCCAAGGAACTGCCGATGGAGTACGCGCTGGAGCTCAACCGGCTGATCGAGCTCCAGATGGAGGGCTCGGTCGGCTGACCCGCCCGCCGTACCCCTCCGGGGCGGGCAGCACCCTGCCCGCCCCGGCCCCGACAGATTTCCTTCACGACAGGCAGAGAGAGAGCACGACGACAGCCATGGCTGAGGCTCAGAACATCCCGGCGGGTTCCACCACCGCCGGCGCGATCGCGGTGGCCGCCGAATCGACCGTCGCCACCCGGATGAGCGCGCCCCCGTCGTTCGACGTGGCCGACTTCCCCGTCCCGCACGGCCGCGAGGAGGAGTGGCGGTTCACCCCCCTGGGGCGGCTCGCCGGACTCCACGACGGCACGGCCGTCGCCTCCGGCGGCGTGAAGGTGGCGGTGGACGCCCCCGAGGGCGTCACCGTCGAGACCGTGGGCCGGGACGACGCCCGGCTCGGCCGGGCGGGCAAGCCCGTGGACCGGGTCGCGGCGCAGGCGTACTCCTCCTTCGAGCAGGCGTCCGTCGTCACCGTGCCCAAGGAGGCCGTGCTCACCGAGCCGGTCCGGATCGCCGTCCACGGCGAGGGCGGCGTCGGCTACACCCACCTCGTGGTCGAGCTGGGTGCCTTCGCCGAGGCCGTGGTCGTGGTCGACCACACCGGCGACGCGGTACTGGCCGGCAATGTCGAGTACGTACTCGGCGACGGCGCCAAGCTGACCGTGGTCTCCGTCCAGGACTGGGACGACAAGGCCGTACACGTCTCCCAGCAGGACGCCCTGGTCGGCCGGGACGCCTCCTTCAAGTCCGTCGTCGTCACCTTCGGCGGCGACCTGGTCCGGCTGCACCCCCGGGTCAGCTATGCGGCCACCGGCGGCGAGGCCGAGCTGTTCGGGCTCTACTTCACCGACCGCGGCCAGCACCAGGAGCACCGGCTGCTGGTCGACCACAACGCCCCGCACAACAAGTCGAACGTGGTCTACAAGGGCGCCCTGCAGGGTGACGACGCCCACGCCGTCTGGATCGGCGACGTACTGATCCGGGTCGCGGCCGAGGGCACCGACACCTACGAGATGAACCGGAACCTGGTCCTCACGGACGGCGCCCGGGTCGACTCGGTGCCCAACCTGGAGATCGAGACCGGTGAGATCGTCGGCGCCGGACACGCCTCCGCCACCGGCCGCTTCGACGACGAGCAGCTGTTCTACCTGATGGCCCGCGGCATCCCGGAGCAGGAGGCCCGCCGACTGGTGGTCCGCGGCTTCTTCGCCGAGCTGGTCCAGCAGATCGGCCTGCCCGACGTCGAGGAGCGGCTGATCGCCAAGATCGAGGAAGAGCTGGAGGCGTCGGTCGCATGACGTTCGTCCGAGCCTGCGCGCTCAGTGAGCTGGAGGACGACACCCCCAAGCGGGTCGAGCTCGACGGCCTGCCGGTCTCGGTCGTCCGTACCGAGGGCGAAGTCTTCGCGATCCACGACATCTGCTCGCACGCCAATGTCTCGCTCTCCGAGGGCGAGGTGGAGGACTGCCAGATCGAGTGCTGGCTGCACGGTTCCAGCTTCGACCTGCGTACCGGCAAGCCGTCCGGACTGCCCGCGACGCGCCCCGTCCCCGTTTACCCCGTAAAGATCGAAGGGGACGATGTGCTCGTCTCCCTCACCCAGGAGTCCTGAGCTACCCATGGCAACGCTTGAAATCCGCGACCTGCACGTCTCCGTCGAAGCCGAGAACGGCTCCCGGGAGATCCTCAAGGGCGTCGACCTGACCGTGAAGCAGGGCGAGACCCACGCCATCATGGGCCCCAACGGCTCCGGCAAGTCCACCCTCGCCTACTCGCTGGCCGGTCACCCCAAGTACACGATCACCGGCGGTCAGGTCACCCTCGACGGCGAGGACGTCCTGGAGATGTCCGTCGACGAGCGCGCCCGCGCCGGTCTCTTCCTCGCCATGCAGTACCCGGTCGAGGTCCCCGGCGTCTCCGTCTCCAACTTCCTGCGCACCTCCGCCACCGCGATCCGCGGCGAGGCCCCCAAGCTCCGTACCTGGGTGAAGGAGGTCAAGGAGGCGATGGAGCGGCTCCACATGGACCCCGCCTTCGCCGAGCGGAACGTGAACGAGGGCTTCTCCGGCGGTGAGAAGAAGCGCCACGAGATCCTTCAGCTGGAGCTGCTGAAGCCGAAGATCGCGATCCTCGACGAGACCGACTCCGGCCTCGACGTCGACGCCCTGCGCGTGGTCTCCGAGGGCGTCAACCGGGTCCGCGAGTCCGGTGAGGTCGGCACCCTGCTGATCACGCACTACACCCGCATCCTGCGGTACATCAAGCCCGACCACGTGCATGTCTTCGCGGCCGGCCGGATCGCCGAGTCCGGCGGCCCCGAGCTGGCGGACAAGCTGGAGGCCGAGGGCTACGAGGAGTACGTCAAGGGGGGCGCGACCACATGACGACTGAGCTGCCGGGGCTGCTCGACACCGAGGCCATCCGTAAGGACTTCCCGATCCTGGACCGGGTGATCCACGACGGCAAGAAGCTCGTCTATCTCGACAGCGCGGCCAGCTCTCAGAAGCCGCGCCAGGTCATCGAGGCGATGAGCGCGTACTACGAGCGCCACCACGCCAATGTGCACCGCGGTGTGCATGTGCTGGCCGAGGAGGCCACGGCGCTCTACGAGGACGCCCGGACCAAGGTCGCGGAGTTCATCAACGCGCCCAGCCGGGACGAGGTGATCTTCACCAAGAACGCCTCGGAGTCGCTGAACCTGGTCGCCAACATGCTCGGCTGGGCCGATGAGCCCTACCGGGTCGACCGCGAGACCGAGATCGTCATCACGGAGATGGAGCACCACTCCAACATCGTGCCGTGGCAGCTGCTGGCGCAGCGCACCGGCGCGAAGCTGAAGTGGTTCGGCCTCACCGACGACGGCCGGCTCGATCTCAGTGACATCGAGTCGGTGATCACCGAGCAGACGAAGATCGTCTCCTTCGTCCTGGTCTCCAACATCCTGGGCACGATCAACCCGGTCGAGGCGATCGTCCGGCGGGCCCACGAGGTCGGCGCGCTGGTACTGATCGACGCCTCCCAGGCCGTTCCGCACTCCCCGCTGGACGTCCAGGCCCTCGGCGCCGACTTCGTGGCCTTCACCGGCCACAAGATGTGCGGCCCGACCGGGATCGGCGTGCTGTGGGGACGGCAGGAGCTGCTGGAGGACCTGCCGCCGTTCCTCGGCGGCGGCGAGATGATCGAGACCGTCTCGATGCACTCCTCGACCTACGCCCCCGCGCCGCACAAGTTCGAGGCCGGTACGCCCCCGATCGCCCAGGCCGTCGGCCTCGGCGCGGCGGTGGACTACCTCAACGCCATCGGCATGGAGAAGATCGCCGCTCATGAGCACGCGATCACCGAGTACGCGCTCTCCCGGCTGCTGGACGTCCCCGACCTCCGGATCATCGGCCCCGTCTCGGCCGAGGACCGGGGCGCCGCGATCTCCTTCACACTCGGTGACATCCACCCCCATGACGTGGGCCAGGTCCTGGACGAGCAGGGCATCGCGGTCCGGGTCGGCCACCACTGCGCGCGGCCGGTCTGCCTGCGGTACGGAATTCCCGCGACCACCAGGGCGTCGTTCTATCTGTACTCCACGCCCGCCGAAGTGGACGCGTTGATCGACGGGCTGGAACACGTCCGTCAGTTCTTCGGATAGCGGGAGCCGTGTTGTGAAGCTCGATTCGATGTATCAGGACGTCATCCTCGATCACTACAAGAACCCGCACGGGCGGGGACTGCGCGAGGGTGACGCCGAGGTACACCATGTCAATCCCACCTGTGGCGACGAGATCACCCTGCGGGTGCGGTACGAGGGCACCCGGGTCGCGGATGTCTCGTACGAGGGCCAGGGGTGTTCCATCAGCCAGGCGAGCGTCTCGGTACTGAACGAGCTGCTGGTCGGCAAGGAACTCGCCGAGGCGCAGAAGATCCAGGAGACCTTTCTGGAGCTGATGCAGTCCAGGGGCCGGATCGAACCGGACGACGCCATGGAGGAGGTGCTGGAGGACGCGGTCGCGTTCGCCGGTGTCTCCAAGTACCCCGCGCGGGTCAAGTGTGCTCTGCTGGGCTGGATGGCCTGGAAGGACGCGACCGCGCAGGCGCTGGGTGAGGGATCCGGCGCCACCGAGAGGAAGACGGCATGACCGAGAACGCCGGGGCCGCGCTCAAGCCGGCCTCCGAAGAAGAAGTCCGTGAGGCGCTGTACGACGTCGTCGACCCCGAGCTGGGGATCGACGTGGTCAATCTGGGGCTGATCTACGGCATCCATATCGACGACTCCAATGTCGCCACCCTGGACATGACGCTGACGTCGGCGGCGTGTCCGCTGACCGATGTGATCGAGGACCAGGCCAAGTCGGCCACCGAGGGCATCGTCAACGAGCTGAAGATCAACTGGGTCTGGATGCCGCCGTGGGGTCCGGACAAGATCACGGACGATGGGCGCGAGCAGCTGCGCGCCCTGGGGTTCAACGTCTGATCCCGTCGTCGTACGGAGGCGCTCCGGTGCCTTCGCGTCACGGCCGTGCCCACCGGGGCTCCCGGTGGGCACGGCCGTTCTCCGGCCCTCTTGCGTACGGCCGTACACTACGTTGTGTACGGTCGTACGCATGGGATACGGACTGCTCGCCGGGGCCATAGCCTTCGAGGTCGCCGCCACGACGGCGATGAAGTACAGCGAAGGCTTCACCAGGCTCTGGCCGTCGCTGATGACGGTCGCCGGATATCTGATCGCCTTCACCCTGCTCGCCCAGACGCTCAAGACCCTCTCGGTCGGTACCGCCTACGCCATCTGGGCGGGTGTCGGCACGGCCGCGGTCGCCGCCATCGGCATGGTCTTCCTCGGTGAGTCGGCGAGCGCCGCGAAGTTCGCCGGGATCGGACTGGTGATCGCCGGGGTCGTGGTGCTCAACACGGGCGGAGCCCACTGATGGCCCGCCGTTACGATCCCGACCGCCGAGGCCGGATCGTCGAGGCCGCGATCCGGGTCGTCGCCCGGGACGGGATCGCCGGGGTCAGTCATCGCACCGTGGCCGCCGAGGCCGATGTGCCACTGGGCTCCACGACGTACCACTTCGCCTCCCTCGACGAACTCCTGGTCGCCGCGCTCCGCCGGGCCGACGACGGCTTCGCCGCGACCGTGAGGGGCTCCGCCGCGCTCACGGACCCCGACTGCGATCTGGCGGCCGAACTCGCCCGGACCGTCGGCGGTTGGCTCGCGGACGACCGGGCCGACGCCGAACTCTGCTACGAGCTGTATCTGGCGGCCCTGCGCCGCCCCGCCCTGCGCCCGGTCGCGGGGGAGTGGATCGAACGGGTCGCCGTGGCGCTGGCCCACCGGGTGGACCGGGAGACCGCGCGGGCGGTGGCGGCGCTGATCGACGGGGTCTGTGTCCAGGTCCTGGTCACCGGTGAGACGTACGACGAGGAGCGGGTCCGCGAGGCGCTGCGCCGGATCATCGGCGGTGAGACGAGTTCGCCCGGGGGCGCCGCCGCCGGTTAGGTTCTCCTTATGACCGATACCACCGTCTCCCGTACCACCACCGGCGCCGTCGCGGCCGGGCTCGCCACCATCGCCGCCGACGGAACCGTTCTCGACACCTGGTTCCCCGCCCCCGAACTCGCCGCCGAGCCCGGCCCCTCCGGCACCGAACGCCTGGACGCGGACCGTACCGTCCAGCTGCTGGGCGCGGGGGCCGCCGAGGCGGTGGGGCTCGACGCCCGCAGGAACGTCGAGGTCGTCGCCGTACGGACGGTGATCTCATCGCTGGACGAGAAGCCGATCGACGCCCACGACGCCTACCTCCGGCTCCACCTGCTCTCCCACCGCCTCGTCAAGCCGCACGGCCAGAGCCTCGACGGGCTGTTCGGACTGCTGGCCAATGTGGCCTGGACGTCGCTGGGCCCGGTCGCCGTCGACGACATCGAGAAGGTCCGGCTGAACGCCCGCGCCCAGGGGCTGCACCTCCAGGTCACCGGGGTCGACAAGTTCCCCCGGATGACGGACTACGTCCTGCCCAAGGGCGTCCGGATCGCCGACGCGGACCGGGTCCGGCTCGGCGCGCATCTGGCCGAGGGCACCACCGTGATGCACGAGGGCTTCGTCAACTTCAACGCGGGCACCCTCGGCACCTCGATGGTCGAGGGCCGGATCTCCGCCGGGGTCGTCGTCGGCGACGGCTCCGACATCGGCGGCGGCGCGTCCACCATGGGCACCCTCTCCGGCGGCGGCAATGTGATCATCGCCATCGGCGAGCGGTGTCTGATCGGCGCCGAGGCGGGTGTCGGGATCGCGCTCGGCGACGAGTGCGTGGTCGAGGCCGGGCTCTACGTCACCGCCGGGACCCGGGTCACCCTGCCCGACGGCGAGATCGTCAAGGCCCGGGACCTCTCCGGCGCCGACAACATCCTCTTCCGCCGCAACTCGGTCACGGGCGCGGTCGAGGCCCGGCCGAACAACGCGGTCTGGGGCGGACTGAACGAGGTCCTGCACGCGCACAACTGACCCGGTTCCCGGACCGGTTCGGCTCCGGCCGGCCGGTCCCGGGCCGGTCACGCGTTCCGTACGCCGGGTACGCGCCGGGCCCCGGCGGCCGTCCGATGGGTGACGGCCGCCGAGGCCGCGGTGATTCCGGCCCCGGTTCAGGCCGTGGCGGCGGCGTCCGCGTAGGGGCGCGGGGCCGGGGCGACGGCGGAACCGGGGCCGGGGTCGGTCTCCGCGGCCAGGGCGTCGAGGGCGGCTCGCAGCGCCGCCTCCTCCGCCCGGCTCGCGGACTGGAGCGGCGCCCGGACGGGCCCGGCGCCGAGGAGTGCCTTGGCGGTCACCGATCCCGGCAGCTCACCCCGCATCATCATCCGGGTCAGCGGGCCGAGCCGCCGGTGGGCCCGCAGGGCCTCGCCGCCGTCTCCCCGGTCGAAGGCGTCGCGGACGGCGCGGACCGCGCCCGGGGCGACATTGGCGACGGTGCTGATACAGCCCGCGGCGCCGAGTGCGTACAGCGGCAGATGGAGTTCGTCGCAGCCCGAGTAGTACGCCAGATCCGTCGCCGCCATCACGTCCGAGGCCCCGGGCAGGTCGTACGAGCAGTCCTTGACGCCCACGATCCGCGGATGGTCCGCCAGCTCCAGCAGCGTCTCGGGCGTGACCCGGGTGCCGGTACGGCCCGGGATGTCGTAGATCAGCAGCGGTGCCCCGCAGCCGTCGGCGACGGCCCGGAAATGTGCGGCGACCGCGGCCCGGGGCGGCCTGCTGTAGTACGGGGTGACCACCAGGAGTCCGTCGGCCCCGGCCGACTCCGCCGCGCGGGCCAGCTCCACCGTGTGCCGGGTGTCGGCGCTCCCCACACCCGCGACCAGCGGGACGCCGTCGCCGACCGCCGCGCGGACCGTCCGTACCAGCGCCGTCTTCTCGGCGTCCGTGGTCGTCGGCGACTCGCCCGTGGTGCCGTTCAGCACCAGCCCGTCGCAGCCCTCCTCGACCAGCCGGACCGCCAGCCGGGCCGCGGCGCCGGGGTCGAGCGCGCCGTCCGGGCCGAACGGGGTGACCATGGCGCAGAGCACCCGGCCGAAGGGGCTGGCGGGGGAGGCGGCTGTGGAGGGGGAAGGGGCCATATCCGCAGTCTGCGCCGCCCGCACGCATCAGGTCTACTTAGAATTTCTTGGGGTAACGGGTAAGTGATACTGAAGGGTCGGATGTCGGGAGGCGCCGGTTGACCTCAAGCGGACTTGACATTTCAGGATGGTGATCGCGGCGGGCCGACGGGGTCCGCCGGGAGGGAGAACACCATGTCCGCCGAGTCCGTGAAGTCCGCGTACGGCTCCGGCTCCGGTGCGCGGCCCACCGTCGTCGTCCCGCACGCCCGGCCCGATCTCGGCCGGGAGGGGGTGGGCGTCGTCAAGGTGTCCACCTGGGACGTGGGGACACCGGAACGCCAGCGGGCCGTACTCGCCGCCATCGAGACGGCCTGGACCCGGCACGGCTGGCCGGAGGCCGGGCTGCTCTCGTACACGGTCCACGTCGGCGACGACGGCCGGACCCTGCTGCACTACTCGCAGTGGGCCGACGAAGGCTCCTACGAACGGTTCTTCGCCGAGGTCCGGAGCGGGCGGAACGCCGAGATCGATACCGCGGTCCCCGGGATCGAACGGCTCGGGCTCCATGTCTACGAGCTGTACCGGGAGGGCCGCGGCGACGCCGGCGACCCCAGGGTCCCCGGCTCCGTGGTGATCGTCGAGATCGAGTTCGACGGGCCCGACCCGGATCGGCAGCGCGCCTGGGTGGACGGCGTCTTCGCCGCGATGGCGGCCGACCCCCTGTTCGACGGCGACGGTACGGAGCCCGAAAGGGGCCGCCGCCCGCAGGACGCCGGAATCGGCGGCTGGTTCCATCTCGGCACCGACGGCACCCGGGTCCTCAACTACGCCGAGTGGGAGACCGCCGAGGCCCACGCCGCCGCCCTCGAAGGGCCGGGCGGGGGCGTCGGATCCGATACCGAGGAGTGGCGGCGGGTCCACGACTACCCCGGGATCCGGGAGAGCCGGGTCCGCCGGTACACGCCCGGACTGAGCCTGCGCCCCGGCGCCTGACGGGCCGTGCGGCGGCCGGGCGGCCGGTCTCCCCGGCCCGCCCGGCCGGGCGTGGGTGTTACGGCCGGAACCGCAGCAGCTGCGGGTCGTGGTCGCTGTCCTGGTCCGCGAACTCGGCGTTGATGTGGACGCTGTCGTAGTCGAAGTCCCCGATCCCGGGGCTGGTCAGGATCTGGTCGAGCACCTGGCTGTTGCCCTGGTAGACATACGAGTACCGGTCGCCGCGCGGCAGCGACTTCACGGCCGGGTAGAGCACCCCGCCGTCGGTGAGCGCCGTCGTCGTCGCCGAGAACTCGAAGTCGTTGATGTCCCCGACGACCAGCACGTCCGCCTTGCGGTCGGCCGCCAGGATCTCCTTGACGAAGCCGTTCACGGCCCGGGCCTGCTGGTGCCGCCTGACCTCGGAGGAACGATTCGGCGGCTGACGGTGCGAGGTGAGGGCCTCGTCGCCGCCCTTCGAGCCGAAGTGATTGGCGATCACGAAGACCTTCTTGCCGCGGAAGGTGAACTCGCCCGCCAGCGGCTTCCGGCTGGACTCCCACGCCGCGTCCGCCGGGGCCACCCGGCCGGGCGAGAGGGTGAGGGCGGCCCGCCCCCGCTCCCGGACGACCCCGGTGGGCGTGGTGGCGTCGCCGCCCGCCCGGTCGGCGAAGGAGACCCGCTCCGGGTTGAAGAGGAAGACCTGGCGGATGTTGCCGCCGGGCTCGCCGCCGTCCTTGTTGTTCTCCGGGTCGATACCGCGCCACGCGTACGCCGGGCCGCCCGCCGCCCGGATCGCGGCGATGAATCGTTCCACCGTCTGGTCGGCGGCGACCGTGCCGTCGTTCCGCGCCCCGCTGTTGTCCTGGATCTCCTCCAGGGCCAGGATGTCGGGCGAGGCCAGATTGCCGACCACGGCCCGGCCCAGGGCGTCGAACTTCTCCTGGGGGTCGGACGGGTCCAGGTTCTCCACGTTGTACGTCGCCACCGACAGCTCGTGACGGCCCTGCGGCCGGGCGCTCTCCCGCTGGACGCCCCGGTCGGCGACGGTCAGCGGCGTACGGGCGGTGAGGGTGTAGCCGCCGTACTGGTTGAAGTCCAGCGGGCCCTCCGTCGTACCCGTCAGCACATCGCCCGTATTCGCCTTCGGGAACGGCTGCTCCGCCAGCGGAATGAGCGACTGCACCTTCAGCCGCCCGCCGTTCTGCGACTCGTACGAGCCGTACCGCGTCCCGCCGCGCGGGGTGCGGTTCTCCTCCGGCTTCACCGTCACCCACAGCTCCGAGTAGGCGCTCGCGCCGACCACCCGGGAGGAGCCGATCCGGATGTTCGAGCCCTCCAGCGACTCGTAGTAGTCGAGGGCGAAGCGGCGCGGATCGAGCCGGAGCCCGTTGACACTGCCGCCCGCCGCCGGGTCGCCGGCGGGCGCGTACGCCGCCGGAACGGTCCAGGCGGCGACGGTGATCGCCGCGGGCAGCGGGTTCCCCGAGGAGAGCACCGTCACCGAGGGACGGGTGAGCTGGGTCAGGGACTGGTTGCCGGAGTTCGTCCCGCCGGGCACGAACTCGCTCACGGTGCCCGAGACCAGGACGGAGTCCCCGGGCCGGACCGTCGGCGTCGAGCCCGAACCCGTGAAGACGAAGATCCCCTCACTGGTCCGCGCGTCGCCGTCGCCGTCCGGGTCCTGGAACCAGAAACCGCGCGAGGAGCCGTACCCCCGGACGCCGGTGACGACACCGGGGACATCGGCGACGGCCGTGCCCACCAGCGGGGAGATACGGGTGTCGCCCTGGATGTCGTGGATCCGGACCCCGGCCGCGGCGGCCCGGTTCGCGGAGTCCGCGGCCGTGTCCGCGGCCGTCGCGGCGGGTGAGACGGCCAGCAGCCCGGCCGCGACGGCGGCGGTGACGACCGCGGCGAGCGCGGCGGATCTCGGTGTGGCGGAAGAAGACATCGGAGAACTCCCCGGGTCGGTCGGGACGCGATGAAGGGCAGAGGACGAGGGGGCGAGGTGCGGGGTCGGCGGGAGCCGGGCGCGACCTCGGCTCTACGCGCGTCAATCTCCGTGCTGCGCGCATCACTTGTCAAGAGTGTCCGGGTGTCCGGGAGACGGCGGGCGGACGAAGAAGAAGTACGGAGAAGTACCGTGAGGTGTGCGGGGGTACGCGGAGGCGCGCCGCCGCGCACCGGACGGGTGGGCGGGGCTCCCGAGCACCGGTTTCGCGCCGCGACGGCCGGTGACGCGGGTCCGTGCCGTCCGCCGGGGACCGGGCTTTCCGGCCGCCGGGGGAGCGGGTCCGGCCGACCCGGCCGGGAGGGGCGAAGCGGAAGCCGGGCACGACGCCCGGCGCGACGTACGCGGGGCGAATACGTCTACGCTGGGGAACCGCCGCCGGGGCCATGCCCGGACCCCGTACGCCTCCGAGGAGAAGCACCCGATGCCCCAGGACCGTCCCACCCTGCCGCCCGTGATGCTGCGTCCCGACGCGGAGCTGGCCCGGGACGCGCTCGCCTCGCCCCTGCTCTCCCGTGCCGTCCGGCTGGCCCGCTGGGCGGGCCCCGGGACCCGGGTCGGCGCCGGGGGCGAGCTGGCCGACGAGCTGCTCCCGGCCGCGGCGGCCGAGATCGGGCTGACCCCCGACGACGACGGCCAGGCGTACGCGAGTGAGGCATGGCGGGCCGCCGTCGACGCGGGGCTCGTCGCCGTCGAGGACCCGGAGGGCGACGGGGCCGAGTACGGCACCGCGACGGCGGGCGACCAGCTGGCGCTGATCACCTCGGGCTCGCCCCAGGACGTCCTCGGGGTCTGGCTGGAGACGCTGGAGGCGGCACACGCCGACGCCATCGCGCCCGTACTGGACGATCTCGCGGACCTCGTCGGCGAGAACGGCGACCTCGACTACGACGCGCTCGACTGGGACCCGGAGGCGGAGGCCGAGTTCCTCGACGGCGTGCTCGGCAACCTCTATCTGCTCACCCTCGCCGACGGCTCCGACGAGCCGGTCCCGCTGCCCGCGCTCGCCGCCTCGATGATCGTCCCCGACGACATGGGCGAGCCCACGGACGACGTACTGGAGCAGGTCTCCACCGCGATGGTCCGGCTCGACGACCAGTTCCGGCTGCTGGAGGGCGTCGGACTGGTCGACTACCGGCCCGTCGACGAGGAGCTGATGGCGGAGGCGGGCGACGACACCGCCGGCTCCCCCGGCGAACTCGACGACGAGGACGTCTCCCGGTACGGACTGGTCCGCCTCACGCCCCTCGGCCTCTACGGCGTCCGCGCCCGGATGCTGGAGGCCGGGGTCGACGCCCCGGCCGTCGGCGACCTCGCCGGAAAGGGCGCCGACGTCCTGCTCGACGGACTCGCCCACTACCCCGAGTCCGCCGCCAGGTCCGAGACCGAACAGTGGCTCGCCCGCCACGAGCCCGCCACCGCCACCCGCGAACTCCTCGCCGCCGCCCGCGGCCGGGACGAGGGCGCCCCGCTGCGCCGGCTCAGCTGCCAGCAGGCGCTGACCCTGATCGGCCCGGAGGGCGAGCCGGAGGTCCGCGCGGTCCTCGACGACCCCGAACTGGGCGGCCTGGCCCGGGTCTGGCTCACCGAACGCGGCGCGTCCGACGTCCCCGCGCCCTCCGAAGAGATGATCTTCTGGCTCTCCGTCGACACCATCGCCGCCCAGCTCGACGCCGGTGGTGAACTGGAGGAACTCCAGGGCCTGGTCCAGGGACTCACGGGCACCCACACCGGCTTCCTCGACGCGGCCTGGCGGGTGGACCACCCGGCGACGGCCGACGTCCTGGAGGCGATGGGCCGCCTGCACCCCGACAAGCGGTTCGCCAAGGAAGCCCGCAAGGCCGCGTTCCGCGCCCGCTCGCGCCAGGGCGGCTGACGCGGGGTCCCGGGGCGCGGTTCAGATCACGGGCGGACGTCCCAAACGGGTCATCCGCCACACGGTCCGCCACCGCATCGGCCGCCTCGGCGGGCACGGGGTCCGTACGCCCTCGAAGAAGCCGGACCACCACGCCTTGAGCCCTTCCTTCGGCGGCCTCCGCGTGAGCGTGTACACCGCCCAGGTCGCCAGATACACGGGCACCAGGACGGCGGGCAGGCGGCGTTTCGCCAGCCAGACCCGGTTGCGGCCGGTGTTGCGGTAGTAGACGGCATGCCGGGACGGCGCGGTACGGGGGTGCCGCAGTACCAGGTCGGCCCGATAGTGGACGTCCCACCCCGCGTCGAGGGCGCCCCAGGCGAAATCGGTCTCCTCGTGCGCGTAGAAGAACGGGGCGGGGAAGTCGCCGACCTGGTCGACGGTGGCCATCCGGATCGCGTGTCCGCCGCCGAGATAGGTGGTGACCGGCCCGGACACCATCGGGTCGGAGCCGCCGAGGCGGGGAATGTGCCTCCGCTGGGTCTCCCCCTGCTCGTCGGCGACCCGGAAGCTCACGATCCCCAGCCGGGGATCGTCGGCGAAGGCTTCCCGGACCCGCCGCAGGGTGGTGGTGTCCGGGAGCAGCCCGTCGTCGTCGAGAACGACCACGACCTCCGCGCCGCCGTGCTCCCTGACCCACGCCACCCCGGCGTTCCGCCCGCCGGGAATCCCCAGGTTCTCCGGCAACTCGACACCCGCGACCCCCTCGGGGAGCCGGGGCAGGGCCGTGCCCTGCCCGAGGACGACGACCGAGGCGGCCTGATCGTCCTGCGCCAGCACGGAGTCGAGCAGGGCGCGGAGTTCGCCGGGCCGATCGCCCATGGTCAGGACGACGACGCCGAGGGTGGGGAGGTTCATGGTGTCCTTAATGAGGTGATTCGTGGCACTCAGGATCGGGCCTGGGCAGGCGTCTTACTGCGGGGGCGGAGCAGCATGGGGTCGTAGAGGGGTGATTCGGGGGCGTGCTTGATCCGCCGGTCGACGACCTCGTACCCCCAGCGGGGATAGGCGTCCCGGGCGGGCTGGTTGTCGTGGATACATGTCAGCGTCGTCCACGGCTCACGTCGTCCGCTCACCATCGCGTCGTGGAGCCGTCGGCCGATACCCCGGTTCGTGTACTCGGGCAGCACCATCAACTCCCGGAGCCAGAACATCTCGCCCGCGTCGGCGGCGGCTCGGGCATCGGCGGGCAGAACGTCGTTCAGCGACGCCCACCACACGCGGTCCGGAGCCAGTGTCACACCGTGGACGTATCCGGCCAGTGTTCCCTCCGTGAGGCGTGCGGTCACCACCTCGAAGCCCGGCATGCCGAAGGCGGCGGTGAGCCGTTCGGTGAACGTCCGGACGGAGAAGAAGGGGTCTCCGGCATACGGCGGCCCGCCGTACACCCGGGCGTAGACCTCGGTCAGCTCGGGCACGATCGCGGATGCCTCGGCCGGAGCGTGCCGGGCGACGACGAGATCGGGGGTGGTGCCGGTGGGCATACGGGAACTCCTCGTTCGGTCAGGACGACGAGCAGGCGGCCGACCTCGGGCGAGAAGCGGCGGCCTTGACGAGCCGAATGAATTCCTACGCCGGAGGTATGTGTCCGGGGCTCCCCGACAGCGGGAGGTCGGCGAGCATCACGGCGTACAGCGGGGAGTCGGGGAAGGGCCGGCGTTCCCCGACCTTGCGGAAGCCCCAGGACTCGTACAGCGCCTGGACCCGGGGGTGCTCGGTGTCGACCAGGAGAACGGCGAGATCCTCCGGCCGGTCGTCCAGCAGGGCCCGGGAGAGGGTGTAGGCCACACCCTGCTTGCGCCTTTCCGGGTGTACGGCCAGTTCGGAATAGGCGAAGGTCAGGGACTTCTCCGGGGCCTGGGCGAGGTACGCGCGCCACCACTCCCGGCCCTCGGGGGCCGGAGCCCCATAGGCGAAGCCCATGGCCCTGTCGCCGTCGTAGGCGATGACGCAGGTGAACGCGGGCTGGTGGCCCCAGTGGTCGACGAACCAGGGGAACTTCTTCGTGAAGTCGTCGTCCCGGTCGGTCCCTGCCGCGACCTCGTACAGATCGATGATCGTCTGGCGGATGTCCGCCAGGTCCTCGGTCCCGAAGCGGCGGATCTCCAGCCCAGTGCTCACAGTCGGCTCCATTCGGATCGGTAGCGGTCGCCCCACTCTCGGGGAATCGGGGTGTCGGGTGTCTTGAGGGATGCCACATGCCGGACCCGGTCCTCCAGCTCCCGGACGCCGGGGACGGTCCGGTACGCGGGCAGTGCCCGGCGCAAGGTCTTCATGTGTTCATCGCCCCGGGCCGAGGAGATCGACCTGTACTCGTCCAGGAATATCCCCCAGGTCTCGCAGGCGGCCTCGACATGACGCATCCGGATCTGACGTTCGGCGATCACACCGAGGCAGTGGAGTCGTCCTTCCCGTTCCAGCGGGGAGCGGCCGGCGTTCGCCCGGCGGAGGCTCGCGATCGACCCGGATCGGTCGCCGAGGTGCCAGCGGACGTGACCCTCGTGGAAGTGGAAGGCGGCCTGGTCGTAGCCGCCGACGGCGTCCTGTCGGTCGTCGGCCCGGGAAAGGGCGGTCTCGGTCTCACGCAGTCGGGCCCGGGCGGCGCGGCCGTCGCCGGTCATCGCGGCGGCAGCCGCCTGCTGCCCTCGGAAGAAGGCGACGCGGCGCGGCCCTGAGGCGGGGGCCGCTTCGGCAGCGGCGTCCGCGAGTTCGAGACCCTTGGCTCCGTGCCCGAGATGTGTGGCCTGGAGGCTCATGCCGCGCAGGGTCCGGCAGTAGGTGATGTGGTCGTCGGCGGCGCCCGCGAGTTCGAGGGCACGTAGGTAGTACCGCTGCCCGAGCCCCTGCGCGCCTTCGTACATGGCCATCCAGCCGGTGAGATAGACGAGGTCGGCGGCGGCCGACCTCATTTGCTGCCGGGTCAGTTCGGTGCCGGAGGCACGGAGGTACGGGCCGACGGTGTTGGTAATGAACGCGGCGGCCATGGGGTGGGCGTATCCGGCGCCCACGTGGTCGAGGATGTCGGCGATACGGGCGGTCATCGTCCGTACGGTCGCGACGTCGCCCGCGCCGATCCGTACGGTGCGCCCGGCACGAGCCGGGGCGGGGCGCTCGGCTGCCGAGGCCGATCCGGTGAAGGCGGGCACGGTCACCGTGGCCGCGTACAGCCCTGTCTTGAGCACTCTTCTACGGGCGGGGCCGCTGTCGGCGCGGCGCGCGAGCGGCGCGTTCCCGATACCGCCGGTCGGCATCAACTGCGTGAGTGCGGAGTCGGGTGTACGTGGCTGTCGTGGCATGGCTACCCCGGGGGCGCGTTCATCCTGTCAACCGGTGCCTACACTCTGCCCCTTACTCGACGATCACGCAAAGGAGTCGAGTGGTGACACGTTGCCGTGGGGCTTTGGTGTCAGGTGATTCGCTGCCATTCGCGGTCGAGCATGGCGTGCACGACGGAGTCACGCCACGCTCCGGCCTTGTGGACGTGCTCGCGGATCCGTCTCTCTTCCACCATCCCGGCGGCGGTCATCGTCGCGGCGGACGCGACGTTCATCGGGGCCCGGGCGCCCCAGATCCGGTGCAGGCCGAGCCCGTCGAACCCGAGGCCGAGGAGGAGCCGTACGGTTTCGACGCCGTACCCCCTGCCCCAGACATCGGGGCGGAGCGCGAAGCCGAAGGTCGTGCCGCGCAGCTGGTGGGGGTCGAGGGCGAGCCGTCCGAAGCCGACCAGCGGGCCGTGGTGCTCGACGACGGCGACCGCGTACTCCGTGCGCGGAACCTCGGTGGCAGAGGCGATGGAGCGGGCCACGATCCCCTCGGCCTGATCGCGGGTACGGGGCTCGAAGCTGAGGTGCCGGGTGGCGACGGGATCGCCGTAGACCGCGAACACCCCGTCGCCGTCGGCGGGTTCCAGTTCGCGCAGGGCGAGCCGGGGTCCGGTTCGGTGGACGGGAGGCATGGCCGGGACTCTACCGCCGATCGCGGTCCGGCTGACGGGGTCTCCCGGTCTCCGGCTCCGCCGCTGGGCCCGGCCCGGGTCAGCCCCGCCGGGCCGCGCCCTCGGGCCAGACCACGTCCACCGGGGTGCCCGCCACGCGCGCTTCGAGGACGGTATCGGCCGTGCCGCCGCCCTGGCCGGAGGGCGGGGTGCCGTCCCAGACGGCGACCAGCCGGTCGGCCCGGGCCAGGAGTTCCCGATTGGCCGCCTCGTACGCCTGCCGGTTCGCGGTCTCGTACGGCATCACCACCACGCCGGTCGCCGCCGCGTGGAGCCGGTCGAAGAGGTCGCCGTGCTCGGGCTTGACCTTGGCCTGCCGGTAGTCCGCGGACGGTACGACGACCACGAGCCGCCCGCCCGTGTCCAGCACGGCCTCCGCGAAGAGGCTGTCGGCCCCGGCGGCGAGACACGACACCCCGGTGAGGCCGGCCCCGTATCCGGTGAGCAGGCCACCGAGAGCCGCGCGGACGAGGGGGACCGTCTCGGCGGTCAGGTCCATATGGCCGGTAACTGCGATGGTCACCACGAGGGGAGCCCTTTCTCAGGTCGACAACGGGAGGTCGGCGAGCATCACGGCGTACAGCGGGGAGTCGGGGAACGGCTGCTGCTCGCCGACCTTCCGGTAGCCCCAGGACTCGTACAGCGACTGGACCTTCGGATGCGTCACGTCCACCAGCAGTGCCGCGAGATCGTCGTCCCGGGCGTCCATCAGGGCCCGGTGCAGGCGCTCCGAAACGCCCTTGCCGCGCCAGGGCGCGCGGAGCTGGAGTTCGGAGAAGTGGAAGGTGCGCGCCTTTTCCGGCGCCGGGTCCATGTGCTCACGCCACCACTCGCGGCCCTCCGTGCCCGGGGCGCCGTAGGTGAAGCCGACGGGCTCCTCACCGTCGTAGGCGATCACGCAGGAGAAGCCGGGGCTGCTGCCCCAGTGGTCCACGAACCAGGGGAACTTCTGCCGGAACTCGTCGTCCTCGATCACGTCGGCGTACACGTCGCGCTGGACGTCGATCAGCGTCTGCCGGATCGTCGGCAGGTCGGCGTGGCCGTAGTGGCGCAGATCCAAGACGGGGGTGGTCATCGGGTCCGGCTCCGTTCGGATCGGTAGCGGTCGCCCCACTCCCGGGCGATCGGGGTGTCGGGCGCGAGGGCGATCAGGTCGCGGTGGAAGTCGCCGAGGAGAGACCGCGTCCGCCCCGGGATCGGGTGCCCGGCCATCAGGGGGAAGACCGTCGACACCGTGGCGCAAGCCTGGTCGGCGTCCCGCTGGTGGAGCTGGGCGAGGGCGAGACGGGTGGTGGCCAGGGCCCGGTTTCTGCGGAAGTCCGCGGGAATCGAGGCCAGGGCTCTGTGCGAGGCGGTCTCGGCCTCGGCGGGGTCTCCGACGCGGTCGAGGACGATGGAGGTCAGAGCCATCAGCTCCCCCGGCCCGTAGAAGGCGATCCACGACGGGACGGGCTCGGTCGTGTCCGCCTTGGCCAACGCCTCCCGCGCATGCCCCAACGAGCGTAGGGCGGCTTGCCGGTCACCGAGATCGGCGTAGCCGACGGCGGTCCTGGCATGGGCCAGTGAGGCGAACAGAGGGGCCCGTCGGGCGGCGGCCGTCCCCTGCGCCGCGTAGGCGGCATCGACGGCTTCGGCGTACTCGTTGCGGTGATGGGCGAGAATCGCCCACAGGTTCCACACCTGCATCTCGGCTACCGGGTCCTTGGCCATCCCGGCCAGATACAGGGCGCGGTCCAAGATGTGTGAGGCCCGCTCCAGATGCCTGGCGTCGATAGCGCTCCAGGCCGCCGTGGCGGTGTAGTCGGCCGCGACGGAGAACAAGCGGAGACGGATGCGCTGGGTGGCCCCGAGCTTCTGCTTGGCCAGGGCCTCCTGGGCCCTGGCGAGTGCGGCCCGCTCCAGGCTCTCGTGGCCACCCCGGCTGCGGTCCACCTTCACCAGGTCTTCCAGGCCGGAGCGGAGACGGATCACATCGGAGGTGCCGACCTGCGGAGGGGCGCCCACGAAGGGAGCCGTCGTGGCGGCGGTCGTCCCGGTAACAGCGGTGAGGAAGTTCCTGCGGTCCACGGGGGCCTCCGGAGGAGTGGAGGTGCGTCGTCTCGCCGGTGGGCTGAAACCCAGCTCTTCAACGGTACAGGCGAACAGCGACTCCAGTGCCTCCCGCTGCCGACGGTGGGGCCATCTCGACTTTCCGGCGAGCCAGTTGCGGACCGTACGGTCTCCCACTGTGCCCTCATGGCCGCGTGCCCGCAGATGGTTGTTCACCGCGTCGGCCAACTCGGTCTGCTTGTAACCCAGGTTCCGCATCGCGTCGGCGAGGACGGCGTTCTCCTCCATTCGTTCACCGTAGCGACGGGATCAGTCCGAGAGCGCCGGTCCGCGGTTCTTTCCGGTCGCAGCCAGGGACGTCGGCCGGGAATTTCCTCCGGTTAGCGGTGGCGCGGTCGTTGACTGGAGTGGCCGTCACAGCCCGGCTGATGACGGCGCGCCCCGGTGGACTTTTCGAACCGGCGGTACACGACGAGCTGGAGTCGATATGTCACACAGCACTGACGAACAGCCCCCGTCGGGGGACCTCATTCCGTACCTGCCGAGCACGCCCCGGCCCGCCGTCGCGGTGGGCGTCGTCCCCCGTGTGGACGGGTGCGTCCTGCTCGTCCGTCGTGTGAATGGGCCGCCGGAATGGGCCTTTCCCGGGGGATGGATCGAGGCGGGTGAGACGCCGGAGGCCGCCGCTGTGCGGGAGGTGCGGGAGGAGACCGGGCTCATCGTGACGGCCGGGCGGTTACTGGGGGTGCGGGCGCATCCCGTGTCCCGGCGGGACGTCGCGTATGTCGTCTGCGTGCCCGCCCGGGGCGCGAGCACCCGGCCCGAGGTGGCAGCGCCGGGGGAGATCGGTGCCGTCCTCTGGGTGGCCCGGGGCGATCTGCGCCGGTACCTGGGGGAGGTGTATCCGCCGGTGGGGGAGTACCTCGCGGGGTTGCCGGCGGGCGACGGCATCGATCTCGGCGAGGTCGCGGCGGATGTGCGGCGCGCACGTGCCGCTTCGGCGGGGGCGGACGTCGAAGCGCTGCGGCACCGGCTGCGGGAGTACGCCACCGCGTTGGCCGTCCCCGGGGAGGCGTACGGGCGGAGTCTTCGCGGGTCGCACCGGCGGGTCGTACTCGACACCGTGCGGTACGTCCGGCGGGTCGTCGAGGACCCGGGCGTCGCGCTGGTCCGGCTGGCCGGACTGGTGGAGACCCTCGCGCTCTACGCGGCCCGGCGCAAGGAAGCCGGGTGACCGGCGACGGAGTGGGGGCCGGTGTCGTGCTGTGGGCCGCCGTTCTCGCGGGGCTGGCCGCCGTCACCGTAGTCGCCCGGGCCGAGGCCGACACCGAACGACCCGAACTCACCGCATCCGACGAGGCACCCGAGTACGAAGAGGAGTCGACATGACACAGCGCGACGACGAACATCGACGGGCGGACGGCCCGGAGCCGGAACCGTCCCCACCGGCCGCCGACGAACGCGCCTGGCCGCCGTGCCGGTGCGGGAACGACATCTGCCCCGACCGGCCGGGGCGCCGCACACCGCCCGGGCCGATCGTGACCGTGCCCGTCACCCCGTTCATGCGGGCGGCCATCGACCGGATCACCGCCGCCGCGCGGGCCGGGAAGGGAACCCGATAGGCATGGCCGACACCGGTATCGAGCGCTGCCAGCGCTGCTGCGGCTCCGTACCCGGCACGGACGAGCACCGCATCTGGTGGGACGACGGAGCCTCCGGCGCCCGCCCCGCCATGTACCTGTGCGCGCGGTGCATGCCCGGACGGCCCGGCGGCACGGAGGCCGAGGCTTCCGTGCCGCCGAGGGACCGCTGACGCGCTACAGCGCCTGGGCCGCGGGCTTCACTCATGCCGCGGACCGTCGATGTCCGGGCGGGCGGCGTAGTCGATGCCTTCGCGTACCGCGCCGCCGCCCCCTGGGAGGCCCTGGTGGACGGCTGCGTACGAGACCGCTATGGACGGGGCGTAGGCCCTCTGCGGGCTACGCGTCGGCGGGCCGCCGGTCGCGGGCCTTGAGCACCAATTCGACGGCGTACCTCTGCTGCCCGGTGGCCTGGGCGTGGGCGGTGACCGCGACCTGTACCGCGGCGGCGGTGTCGACCGTGAGCCGCCCGTCGCGGATCTCTGTCCACGCCGCGGTTTCGAGCGCGATGAGTTCGTCTGCGAGTTCGATCCGGCCGCGGCCGGATCCTACGCGAGGGTGCCGGACGCCGAACATCAGGCGGCCAGCTCCTGCTTCAGCGCTTCAAGCGCGGCTTCGGCGGCGCCACGGCACTCGGGCAGCTGGTCATCAGCAGCTCGCACGATCCGCTGGAGCTGGTGGGGCAGCCGCTGGACTGTGGCTTCGTGCGTCGCGGCGGTGAGGCAGTCGGCTGCCCCGTGCTGGTCGCCGCCGAGGAGCCGCACGCGGGCGACGGTGGTCAGTTCGATCACGCGCCACTGAGGCGCTACGGCCGTCGTGGGGGTCGGGCCGCAGTCGACCAGCAGTATCGCCTCCCGTGTTCGGCCGGTCGACATGAGGCCGCGCATCCGGATCTCGTGGAGGGCGAAGGGGTTGAAGAGGCTGGTGTGGCCGACGGAGTCCAGCAGCCTGTGGCATTCGTCGATGGTCCGGTCGAAGAGGTCGGCGGCTCCGAGGGCGCCTGCTGCTCGTGCCAGGAGAGGGAGGGCTGCGGCCCGGGCGTCCGGTGTCGGCGCGACGGCGGTGGCGCGGCGGAGGCGCTCGACGGCGGCCCCGGTGAGGCCCGCCTTGCGGAGTTCGTTGCCGTGCATCCGCAGGACGTACGAGGTCATGACCGGATCGTCGAAGTAGTCGGCGATGTGCGTGCTCTTCGCGGTCCAGTGGGCGGCGGTGCTGAGGCGTTCTTCGGGGAGGACGTTGCCGAGGGCGACACCGAGGCCGACCCGGGCCTGAGCGAGCAGACGTAAGACCTCGCGTTCGGTGTGGCCGTCGTCGACCCGGGCCTCCAGCCGTGCGACGACGGGCCACAGTTCCTCCACCGCCGCCGAGGCGTGCCCGGACTGGCGGGCGATCTCGGCAAGCCGGATGGTGGACTCCCCGAACTGGACCATCGCCCGGTGGTCGGTGTCCGACGTGTCGGTGACCCCCAGGATGTGTGGCGGCAGCCGTAGCTGCCGGCACAGCCGTCGGCGGGATCCCACGTCGTCGAGGGTCCTCTTGCCGATCTCCAAGGCCGAGACGTACGTCTTGTCGTAACCGAGCTGCTGGCCGAGGTGTGTCTGCGTCAGGCCGTGCACCGACCGGTAGAAGCGGAGGATGGCGCCGAGGTCACCCGTCGCCAGCAGCTTCTGGGCCTGGGGTGTCGCCCAGTGCCACGTCGCATGGGTTCCTGCGCTCACCGGAGGTCACCGCCCGACCCACGCCGCAATGGCCTCCTTGTACCCCTGCGGCATGGTCAGGTGCGGAACCTCGTCCGGGGCGAAGAGCCCGATCTGCTTGTGCTCGTGGCTGAGCACGGGCTCCTGGTCGGGGGGCAGGACGGTACAGCCGTAGGTCACGATGAGCACCCGGCGCCCGGGGATGGGCTCGTAGATCCAGACACCGCCCTCGATGAGGGGGCCGGCCTTGACCGTCCAGCCGGTCTCCTCCCGGAGTTCGCGTTCGACGGTCCGCTCCGGGCTGTCGTCGCCGGGGCTGTCGGCACCGGGGAGTTCCAGTCGCCCGCCGGGCAGTTCCCACTCCTCCCGCTCGTTCTTCAGCAACAGCACACGGCCCTTGCTGTCGAGGGCTACGGCCTTGACGGAGACGGGCCACAGGGAGGGCGTGTACGGCATGAGAGTCCTCGGTCTGCGCTGCGTGAGCGGGTGCTCGGAACGTAGCACGCGGCCCTGATCGGCGGGCCGGTTGGTGCGTTTTGCCCGAGTCGACAATCCGTCGCTCGACGGGGGCCGGTGCCGGGCCGAAGAGTTGTCCCATCAGCCGCCGACAGGAGCCGACATGTTCGTGCCGACCCTCGCGTGCAATCCGTACGACGTGCACCATCCCTCGTCGATGCCCGCCATCCGTACCCAGCTGCGGACATGCGGAATGGCCCTCCTGGACGGATTGCGGACGCGATCGGATGTCCTCGCCGCTGTCGAACGGCTCCTCGTCCCGTGGGTCCATCCCGACAGCGACCCGGACGGCCTCACGGCCATCCAGCATGTCGCCCGCCACCACGGCCGCCCCGGCTACGCCGGATTCGGAACCGACTCCCTCGCCCCCCACTCCGAACGAGCGCAGATGCCGAGGCCGCCACGGCTGATGCTCCTGGCCTGCCAGAAGGCGGCGGGCGCCGGTGGGGAGTGTCTGCTGGCGGACGGCCAGGAGGTACTGGGCACACTGTCGGCAGAGGCGGCGGAGCAGTTCTTCAGGCCGAGGTCGGTGCACTTCGGTACGAGCAGCGGCCACGCCTCTCAGGTTTTCACCCGCCATCCCGGCAACCGCGTCAGCGTCCGGCTGCGACTCGACCGCCTGGCGCGCTGGAGCCCACTGGCGGAGCCGTATCTGGGCGACCTGCGTGCCGCGATCACGGCGGCTCAGCACCGGATAGCGCTGTCTGTCGGGCAGGCGTATCTCATCGACAACCACCGCTGGCTCCACGCCCGTACGGAGTTCTCCGGCGACCGGAGGTTCCTGCGCGCCCTCGGCGAGCCGAGGTTCGCCATGGCCGCTGGCTTCCCCGGTCTGCCGACGGTGCCTGCTGCGAGGGCGAAGGAGATCTGCCCGTGACGGCTTCTGAGCACCCACCGGCCGTCGCCCTGGCCGTAGTCTCCCGAGACCGTCATGTGCTGCTTGTACGGCGCCGCGTCCCGGAGGGCCCGCTCCGTCGGCAGTTCCCCGGCGGCGCCATCCTCCCCGGCGAGCCCGCCGAGGCGGCGGCCGTACGGGAGACCGGCGAGGAGACAGGGATCTCCGTCGCCCCGGGCAGCCGCCGGTCCCCGGTCCTCGGCAGCCGCATCCACCAGGACACCGGACGGCGGATCGTGTACGTGGCCTGCGATTTTCTCGGCGGCCAGCCGTGTGTAGCCGCCCCCGCCGAGGTCGACGCGGCCCGCTGGATCCCGCACGACGACCTCACGAAGTACATCCCGCAGGGCGTCTACGGCCCCGCGTTGGAGCACCTCCGCGCCCGCGAGCGGCCCCCGGTGGATCTGGCCGATGTGATCGCGGACGCCGCCCTGGCGCAGGAGCTGGCCGCCACCCGGCCGACCGGCGAGACCGCCGACGCGCTGCGGCGCCGTCTCCAGCACCACATCCGGACCCACGTCGACGCGGTCGAGCGGTACGGCCGCTCGCTGGTGGAGGCCCGGTATCGGGATCTGGTGCTGAAGAGCGCTGGGCACGCCCGCCAGCTGCTCGACTCGGGCGAGAAGGATCCGGCGGCGGGTCTGCATCTGCTGGGGATGGCGGCCCGCAGCCTGGCGACGTACGCCGCGACGGCGAGCGCCCGCTGACCGGGCGTGAGTGATCCCCGCGGCCCGGCCGGGCCCGGGGGTGGACGACTATCGAGGAGTCGATGTGAGAGATCGTACCCGCGGGTACCGACAGCGGGCAGTGCCCGCCCCGGCCGGGCCGGATCCGTCCCCGTCTGCTGCCCCCGAGTCGGCGTGGCGGCCGTGCCGGTGCGGTGGCGCTGTCTGCCCGGACCGGCCCCGCCGTGCCGTGCCGGAGGGGCCGATCGTCACCGTGCCGGTCAGCCCTTTCATGGAGGAGGCCATCGGCCGAATCACGGCCAAGCTGAAGGCCGTCGCCGAGGTACCCTCGCTGGTGGTCTGCCGGGTGTGCCGCACCAGCCGCGGTGTTCTGCCGGTGGCCGGGCTTCCGCAGCCGTCCAGCCCGGACCTTGAGCTGCACGCCTGCCCGGCACACGCCGACTGTGTCCGGGCCGAGGCGGAGCAGGCGATCCGCGCGGCCGAGTACATCCTTCCCGTGGAGGCGATGCCCCGTGGTTAGCACCGGACTCCAGCTCTGCTACCGCTGCGGTCGGTCCGTCGACGGCACTGACGAGAACCGCTTGCTGGTGGAGTCGATGGCCGGCTGCCGCCCCTCCTTCTACGCGCACCCCGAGTGCCGTCCGCCCGTACCGCCGGGGATGGACGAGGCCGGGTTCCGTACGCCACCGGAGCCCCTGCTCCCGCCGCCCGTTCAGGCCCGGTCGCCGCGGTGTCGGCCGTCGGGGAAGTAGACCCCGGCCGCGGGGCTCGGGCGCCTCGTGGCCGGGACGAGCCCCGGTCTGCGCCCCCGTCGCGGGCCGGGGAGCCGTTCCTGTGTGAGGCGGGCGCGGAGTCGGGTGGTGCGGATGCGGGCGGCAATCCGCGTGGTGCGGCCCGGGAGAGACGGCCGGGGCGGACCGCGTAGACAACACCCCTCCAGGTGGCGGTCCGCCCCCGGTCTTGCGTGCCAGAGGCGGGAGACGAGTGGGAAAGGATCGCGGGGGCAGCCTCCAAAAAGCTCTAAAAACCTACAGAAAACCTCTAGGTCGCCTCCTCTGCGGGTGGAGTGCCGCAAACCGAAGCGGCGGCCCGCCTGCACCCCCTTGCGCGAGGTGCCAGCGGGCCGCCGGGCGGCCTGTATGCGTCTGACCTGTGCGTTTCCTACAGCGCCTGGGCCGCGGGCTTCACCATGCCGCGGACCGTGCGGGACTTCACGAAGTCGCCCATGGCCGTCATCTCCCATTCGCCCGAGTACTGGCGGATGAGCTTCGCCATCATCACGCCCGTCTGGGGCTCGGCGGTCGTCAGGTCGAAGCGGACCAGCTCCTCACCCGTCGCCGCGTCCAGCAGTCGGCAGTACGCCTTGGCGACCTCGGTGAACTTCTGGCCGGAGAACGAGTTCACCGTGAAGACCAGGCCGGTGGCATCGGCGGGCAGCCTGCCCAGGTCGACCGTGATCACCTCGTCGTCGCCCGCGCCCTCGCCCGTGAGGTTGTCGCCGGAGTGCTTGATGGAGCCGTTGAGGATGGTCAGCTTGCCGAAGTAGCAGCTGTCCAGATGGTTCCGCTGGGGGCCGTAGGCGATCACGGAGGCATCGAGGTCGATGTCCTTGCCCCGGTACGCGGGCTCCCAGCCGAGGCCCATCTTGACCTGGGAGAGCAGCGGACGGCCGCCCTTGACCAGGGACACCGTCTGGTTCTTCTGGAGACTGACCCGGCCCTTGTCCAGATTGATCTTGCCGGAGCCGGCCGGGGGAGCGGGCGGCGCGGGTGGGGCCGCGGGGGTGCGGGGGTCGACGGCCGGAGGGGTGAAACCGGGCTGGGTCGGCGCGGCGGAGTTGGCGTACGCCCGGGGGGCGGGCGGCGCGGGCGGCGGCGTCACCGGGGCGGCGGGGGCCTGCGGAGCGGGGGCGGGCGCGGCGGCGGGCTCCTCGTCCACGGAGACTCCGAAGTCGGTGGCGATGCCCGCCAGCCCGTTGGCGTACCCCTGGCCCACGGCACGGACCTTCCACACGCCGTTGCGCCGGTAGATCTCCATGACGACCAGCGCCGTCTCCGCGCCCAGCCGGGGCGGTGTGAAGGTCGCCAGCGGCGCCCCGCTGTCACCGTCGCGGACGGTCGCCGTGGGCTCGACGCCCTGGAAGGTCTGCCCCGCCGCGTCCGGGCTCGCCGTGACGACGATCTTCTCGATCCCCGGCGGCACGGCCGCCGTGTCCACCACGATCGCGTCCGGCGCGGCCCCGCCGCCGGAGCGATAGGTCACCCCGGGGCCCGAGGGCTGGTTGTAGAAGATGAAGTCGGCGTCGGAGCGCACCTTGCCGTCGGCGGTGAGAAGGAGGCCCGAAACGTCGAGCCGCACGGGCGCGGCGACGTCCACCGCCACACGGGGGGCGGAGAGCGGAATGTTCGAGCCGGGGGTCATAGCGGTCATGCCAGAAGTAACGATCGGGACCGCTTTGCCGTTCCCTTACCCTCACGTCCGCTTCCGTCCGCTGCCTCCTTTCACTCTCCGGGAGCACACCGGGAGGCGCCGGGACGGGGTGAACCGGTATCCCGGGCCGGGGTCCGGGCCGGGGGCCGGGCCAGTAGCAGCGCCGTGATCAGGCCCGCCGCGCCCACCGCCGGGAGGATCGTCCGGACGTCCAGGACCGTGATCAGACCGGCGCCGAGGGCGAGGGCCACCGCGTTTGGGGCGTAGAGGAGGGTGCTCGCGGTCGCCGCCGTACGGCCCAGGGACCGTTCGGGGGTGTGGCGCTGGACCGCCGTCATCGCCGCGACCAGGACGCACGGCAGGCCGAGGCCGACGGCCGTGCTCGCCGCCAGGGCCACGGCGTCGGACGGCAGGGCGCGGGCCGCGGCGCCGAGCGCGAAGAGCGCCGTACCGGCCGCCGCGAAGAGGTGCTCCGGTATGCGGCGCAGCAGGGGGCCGGTGAGCAGACCGGTCAGGACCGAGCCCGCGCCCTGGGCCGCGTAGAGGACACCGACGAAGGCGGGGGAGCGGTCGAGTACGGAGTCGGCGACGGCGTAGACCAGCGCGCCGTTGACCCCGGCGAGCAGCATCGTCACCGAGCCCGCGAGGATCAGGGGGCGGACGGCGGGGGAGGAGCGGATCGCGCGCAGGCCCTCGGCGGTGCCGCCGCGTGCCCGGGCCGGGGACGGGGCCGGTTCACGGATCCGCAGCAGGAGGAAGAGCCAGGCGGCGGCCAGGAACGTGGCGATGTCGGCGAGGACGACGGGAGTGCCGCCGTACGCGGCGAACAGACCGGCCGCCGCGAGCGGGGCCAGCAGTTTCGTGCCCTCGTTCGCGGTGAGCCGCAGCCCGTTGAAGTCGCCCAGCAGCCGGTCGCCGACCACCGAGGGCACCAGTGCCGTCTCGGCCGCGTCGTGGATCACCCCGCAGACGCCGTACAGCACGAGGACGGCGAAGAGCAGCCATATCCGGTCGGCCGAGTCGACCAGGAGCAGCGGCAGCAGCAGGGCGGCCGATGCCAGGTCGAGGGCGATCAGCAGCGGTCGGCGGCGGACCCGGTCGGCGATCGCGCCCAGCAGCGGGGCGATCAGCATCGGCGCCCACATCGCGAAGGCGGTGAGCGCGGCGAGGGCGTCGGAACCGGTCAGGTCCTTCACCCAGATCCCGGAGACCAGCCACAGCGCCGACGTGCCGAAGCCGGAGACGACGACCCCGCCGAGGCAGAGCCGGGCGTTCCGGTCGCGCAGTACCGCCGCCGCACCCCACGCCATCCGCGCGTCCCCCTCAATCCGTTCCCACCCGACCAGCACCGGTCCGGGTGCCGGTCCGCCCATAGGACCAGCCTGGTCGCTGAGGACCCCCTCGCGGATCGGGCATACGCCCTATCCGGGCGCCCGGGGAGAACGGAAAGCGGGGTAAGGCGGGGGGTCCCCCTGCCTTACCCCGCCCGTGGCGCGGCCGGTCACTTCAGCGCGGCCGCCATGATCTTCTGGGCCACCGGCGCCGCCTGTCCGTTACCGCTGACCTCGGCCCGGGGGCCGCCCGCGTCCTCGATCACCACGGCGACCGCGACCTGCTTCCCGCTGTCGCGGTCCGTGCCGTAGGAGGTGAACCAGGCGTACGGCTTGCCGCTGTTGTCGACGCCCCGCTGCGCGGTGCCCGTCTTGCCGCCCACCTCGACACCTGGGACCCGGGCGTTCGACGCCGTACCGTCCTCGACCACCGTCACCATCGCGTCCCGCAGCTGCCCCGCGGTCTTCTCGGAGAGGATCCGCTCGCCCTTGCCACCGTCGTAGGAGTCGAGGACCGTGCCCTCCGAGTCCACGACCTGGGAGACCATGTGCGGGGCCTTGAGGACGCCGTCGTTGGCGATCGCCGCCGAGACCAGCGCCATCTGGAGCGGGGTGGCGGTGACGTCGAACTGGCCGATCCCGGTCAGCCCGGTCTGCGGCGCGTCGAGCCCCTTCGGGTAGACGCTCTCGTACGCCCGCACCGGAACGTCCGGCTCCGAATTGAAGCCGAACTTCTCGGCCATCGCCCGCACCTCGTCCTGGCCCAGGTCGATCGCCATCTTCGCGAAGACGTTGTTGCACGACCAGCGCAGGGCGGTCCGGATCGAGGCGTCCTCGCAGGGCGCGTTCGCGATGTCGTTCGGCAGCGGCTTCGTCGTCAGCGGCAGTGTGTACGGCATCGGGCTGGCCGTCGACTCGTCCACCGACCCGTACAGCCCCTTCTCCAGGGCGGCGGCGGCCACCACCAGCTTGAACGTGGAGCCCGGTGCCAGCGGCTGCCGCAGGGCCCGGTTGACCATGGGCTTGTCCGGGTCGTCCAGCAGCTTCTGCCACGCCTCGCCGTCCGTGGTCCCCGCGATCGTCGACGGATCGTACGAGGGGGTGCTGACCAGGCCGAGGATCTCGCCCGTGTCCGGTTCCACGGCCACCGCCGCGCCCTTGACGTCGCCGAGCGCCTCGAAGGCGGCCTCCTGCACCGCCGGATCGATGGTCGTGAGGACGTCGCCCGGCTCCTGCTGGGCTCTGGTGAGCGCGTCCACCGGGTCCTTCAGCCGGTCGTCCGTGCCGTCCAGGACACCGCTGTGGATGCCCTCCAGCTGGGTGGAGCCGTACGCCTGCGAGCTGTAGCCCGTCACCGCCGCGTACAGACCGCCCTCCGGGTAGGTCCGCTGATAGGCCAGGTCCCCGGATTCGCTCCGCTTCGAGCCCGTGACCGGGGTCCCGGCCACCACGATGTCGCCCAGCGGCTGCGCGTACTGGTCGATGACCTGGCGCCGGTTCTTGTCGTTGTCCGCGAGTGCCTCCGCGTCGTACGCCTGTACCCAGGTGGCCCGGAGGAGCAGGGCGAGCACCAGCAGCAGGCTGAAGACGGCGGTGTGTCTGATCGTCTTGTTCATCCCGTCCGGAAGACGACCGGCGCCCCCGCGAAGGTTCCCCCCTGACATGTCCCGGTCGGGGCGCCGGTGCTGGGCCGGTGGGCGGGGCGCCCCGCCCACCGGACACGGCGCGCGCCGTCAGCGGGGGGAGACGAAGCCCGACTCGTACGCCGCGATCACCGCCTGCGTCCGGTCCCGGGTGCCCGTCTTCGCCAGCACCGACGCCACATGCGTCTTGACCGTCGCCGGGCCGATCGCCATCCGCCCGGCGATCTCCGCGTTGGTCAGCCCCGTCGCCATCAGCCGCAGGACATCCGCCTCCCGCTCGGTCAGCCGGGCCGCCCAGGGCGGCGGCGAACCGGCCGCCGGGCCTCCGTACGAGGCGGCCAGCGACCGGAGCGCCGACGGGAAGAGCAGCGAATCGCTCCGGGCCACCAGCCGGACCGCCGCCACCAGGTCCTCCGCCGCCGCGCGCTTCAGCAGAAAGCCCGCGGCGCCCGCGCGCAGCGCGTCGTACACATAGGCGTCGTTCTCGAATGTCGTCACCACCAGGATCCGCGGCGCGCCCGGCCCCCGCCCCGCCGCGTCGGCGAGGATCCGCTCGGTGGCCCTGATGCCGTCGATCCCGGGCATCCGGACGTCCATAAGCACCACGTCGGGGGCCAGCTCACGGACCACCGAAACCGCCTCGGCGCCGTCCACGGCCTCGCCGATCACGGCGAGATCCGGTTCGGCGGAGAGGATCGCCCGCAGGGCCGTCCGGACCATGCGCTCGTCGTCGGCGACGACGATCCGGATCGGCGCGGGAGCGCCGGTGCCCGGACCGGTCCCCGGGTTCGCGTCCGTCGCGGCGGTGCCCGCCGCCGGGCCTGTCACATCGCCGTTCACCGGCCGCCCTCCCCGATCCGCTCGCCGCGCCCGGCGGCCAGGGGCAGCGACGCGTACAGCCGCCACACCCCCTCCGGCTCCCGGGCGCCCGCCTCGGACACCCCGCCCAGCAGCACGGCCCGCTCGGTGACGCCGCGCAGCCCGCGGCCCCCGCCGGGGCGGACCACCGGACGCCGGTCCGGCAGCGGATTCTCCATCGTGATCTCCAGCTCCTCGTCGTGTACGGCGATGGTCAGGGACACCGGGACCGGCCCGGCGTGCCGCAGGACATTGCTCAACCCCTCCTGGACGATCCGGTACGCCTCCCGGGACACCGGTACCGGTACGGCGCCGGAGTCGCCCGAGCGCTCCGCCGTCACCGGGACGCCGCCACGGCTCAGCAGCCCGTCCAGATCGGCGAGTGTCGGGCCACCGGGGCCGTTCGGATCGCCGGACGGGCCGTCGTCGCGCAGCAGCCCGAGTACGGCGTCCAGCTCGCCCACCGTCCGGCGGGCGGTCTCCTCGATATCCGCCAGCGCCTCCCGGACGAACTCCGGATCGCGGTCCAGCAGCCGCCGCGCGGCACCCGCCTGGAGCGTCACGGCGCTCAGCGCGTGCCCCACCGAATCGTGCAGCTCCCGCGCGAGCCGGTTGCGTTCCGCCAGCTCCGTCGCCCGCCGCTCGGCCACCGCCAGCCGGTCCGCCGGGGTCGGGCCCAGCAGTACGGGGGCCGCCCTGGCCAGTACGTATCCGGCCGCCGCCGCGCAGCCCGCCAGGGCGACCAGCATGGCCGCGCCCGCCACCGGGAAGAGGGCCAGCACCGGCACCGGATAGTCCGGGACCCGCATCGCGGACCGCAGGCCCGGGAAGAACGGCATCAGGATCACGGCCACCGCGAACGGCGGCAGGGCGAGCGTCGCCCCGCTGATCAGCGCGCCGAGCCCGGTATGGAGGAAGAACCAGCCCGCCGACCGGGTCCTGGCGGCCCGGGAGCGCGCGGGCCCCTCCGCGAACGAATCGTCCGGCAGTCCGCACAGGCCCCGCGCGGCGGCCACCGACAGGGGCCTGACCGGGGCCGCCAGACCCGCGACCGCGGCCAGCGGCAGGCCCAGCGCATACGCGGTGAACTGGGCGGAGATCGAGGAGCCGAACAGCCCGCCGGAATGGACGACCGGCGACCAGAGCACCGACGAAAGCAGCCAGAACGGCATGAACAGGGCGCCGCCCAGTATCAGATGCAGCCAGCGCGCCCCGGCCCGGCGCCCGAAGATCCCCCGTCGTCCCATGAGGGCAGACTCTGCCATGTCCCCGACCAGCACGAACCGCCGGGCGGCGGGCCCGAGGAGCGGCCCGGCGGCGCGGCGGAGTCGCGGCAGTGAGGCGGTGAGGCGGTGAGGCGGAGTCGCGGGGCCGGACGGGAATGCGCCGGGCCCGGGGGGCGTTGAGCCCAGCCGAAGAGCGGAAGTGCCGAAGGGCATGAGTGCCGAAGAGTTCGGACGGCGAGAGAGAGGCGGGGAGACGGTCGTGATGCGCGTCGAGATCTGGAGCGATATCGCCTGCCCCTGGTGTTACATCGGGAAGGCACGCTTCGAGCGGGGGCTGGCGGAGTTCGCCGGCCGCGACGAGGTCGAGGTGGTGCACCGGTCGTTCGAGCTCGACCCCGACCGGCCCAAGCACGAGACCGTTCCGGTGGTCGAGATCCTGCGCGAGAAGTACGGGCGTACGGAGGACGAGGCGCGCGGCATGGAGGAGCACGTCGCCGCCACCGCCCGCGCCGACGGGCTGCCGTACGACACCGCGCACCGCGACCACGGCAACAGCTTCGACATCCACCGGGTGCTCCATCTGGCGAAGGACCGGGGCCGCCAGAGCGCGCTGCTCGACCTGGTCTACCGGGCGAACTTCGCCGACGAGCGGTCCGTCTACGACGACGAGGTCCTGATCGCCGTCGCCGTCGAAGCCGGACTGGACGAGGCGGAGGTACGCGCGGTGGTCGCCGACCGCTCCGCCTACGCGGACGAGGTCCGCGCGGACGAACGGGAAGCGGCGGAGCTGGGCGCCCGGGGAGTCCCCTTCTTCGTCTTCGACCGGCGCTACGGGATCTCGGGCGCGCAACCGGTCGAGACGTTCGCGCAGGCGCTGGAGCGGGCGTGGGCGGCGCGCGAGCCGCAGTCGACATAGCCCGCCCCTGAGAACCCGGCTCCGCCCGGCGGCCTGGCTCTCCCGGGTAGCGCCGCCGTCTGCCCTGCCGGGCCGGGGTATCCCTCGCGCCCGCGGCCCGGTGGGTGGCTTGTCGCGCAGTTCCCCGCGCCCCTAAATGCTCTCCCGCTCCCCGCCCCTGGAAAGGAGCCCGCCTCCTTACGAGGGCGACGAGGAGAGCAACCCAGGTGGCGCTGGGGGTCCCCCCATTGCCGAAGGCATAGGGGGCGGAACTGCGCGACAAGCCACGACGGTGGTGCGGACCGCGAACAACATCAGGCCGCCGGGCGGGACCCGGGTCTTTCGGCGATGCCCGGGAGGGCCAAGGCGCTGGGGCCCCCATTGCCGAAGGCATAGGGGGCGGAACTGCGCGACCAGCCCACCACCGGGTCGCAGGCGCGCGGGATGCACCGGCCCGGCAGGGCAGACGGCGTCGCCCGGAGGGCCGCGGCGCTGGGGTCCCCCATTGCCGAAGGCATGAGGGGGCGGAACTGCGCGGCAAGCCACCTGCCGCCCGCGGCGCCCGGCGCCGCGCGGGGCTCGCCGGGTTGACCCGCGGGGAGCGGCGTCGCAGGGTGGGCGGATGGAGAATCTCGTCCGGCGCGAGTTCGGGCTGCGTACGACGTATCTCAACACGTCCTCCTGCGGCGTTCTGCCGCGCCGTGCCGTTGCCGCCGTCCGGGCGCTGACCGATGAGCTGGCGGCCGGG
The DNA here is from genome assembly GCF_040641415.1 of Streptomyces sp. NPDC020875. Lineage (NCBI taxonomy): Bacteria > Bacillati > Actinomycetota > Actinomycetes > Kitasatosporales > Streptomycetaceae > Streptomyces > Streptomyces sp. NPDC020875. The sequence goes on from NZ_JBFADP010000037.1 coordinate 38,431, forward strand.
CGGCCCGGGGGCGCCGGGGAGTACGGGACCGTGACCGCCGTACGCGCCGCCTTCGCCCGGCTGGCGGGGACGGACGCCGACCGGGTGGCCGTCGGCGGGTCCCTCGCGACGGCCGTCGGGCTGGTCGCGAGGTCGCTGCCGCCGGGCGCGGAGGTCCTCTTCCCCGAGGGGGAGTTCGCCTCGGTGATCATGCCCTTCGCGGCGCGCGGCGACCTCAAGACGCGTTTCGTACCGCTGGACGGTCTCGCGGAAGGGATCCGCCCCGGTACGGCCCTGGTCGCGTTCTCCGCCGCGCAGTCCGCCGACGGGCGGATCGCGGATCTCGCGGCGGTACGGGCGGCATCGGCAGCGCACGGTACCCGGACCCTGCTGGACGCGAGCCAGTCGGCGGGCTGGCTGCCGTGGCGGGCGGGGGAGTGGGACTTCACGGTCACCGTGGCGTACAAGTTCCTGCTCGCGCCGCGCGGACTGTCGTTCCTGACCGTCACGGAAGAGGCGCAGGGGACTCTGGAGCCGCTGTTCCCGGGTGTCTTCGCCTCGGCGGACGGCGCGCTGTACGGTCCTCCGGCCGGGCTCGCCACCACCGCGCGGCGGTTCGACGAGTCACCGGCCTATCTGACCTTCCACGCCGCCGCCGAGTCGCTCGAGGTCCTGGCGGAGGCCGGGGCGGACGCGGTGTACCGGCGGGTGACGGCGCTGGCCGGGCGGCTGCGGGAGGGGCTGGCCGAGCGGGGGTACGCGCCCCTGCCGGGGGAGTCCGCGATCGTCGCCGTACCCGGGCTCGCGGACCGGGTGCCGGAGCTGGCCGCCGCCGGGGTCGTGACCTCCGCCCGGGCCGGGAACCTGCGGGCCTCGTTCCATCTCTACAACACGCCCGCCCATGTCGACCGGCTGCTCGCGGTCCTGGACGGCACCGCGCCCACGGCCCCCGCCCCGGAATAGCCCAGGGGGCCCTATTCGGGCGCGCACTCCCCGGCGGTCCGGCACAGGTTCAGCTCGGTCTTGGCCAGCAGCCGCAGCAGCTCGTGCCGCTCGTGCTGGTCGAGTCCGGTGAGCAACTGCTCCTCCAGCTCGGTCAGATGGGCCTCGACGGCGGTCCGCAGCTCGGTACTCGCCTCGGTGGCCTCCACCAGGACCGCGCGCCGGTCGGCCGGGTCGGGCCTGCGGCGGACGTGTCCGGCCTGTTCGAGGCGCTGGAGCATCTTGGTGACCGTGGACGGGTCGAGATCGGCGGCCTTGATCAGATCGGCCTGGCGCGACGCCCCGCTGATCCACAGCTGGATCATCACGTACTCCTGGCCGGGGTAGAGGCCGAGCGCCCGCAGGGACTTGCCGCTCGCCATCCGGTGCAGCCGGGCGATCCTGGCCACCGCGAACGACGCGGGCGCCTTCTCGTCGCACATACCGGGCGCGGGCGCGGGCCCGCCGGTACAGCCGTCGCCGACCGGGGCCTCCGGCTCGCACGACGCCGTCCCGGACGCGTCACCGGGGCAGGTGCCCGAGGAGGTCGCCGGGTCGTACCCCACCGGGCCGTACGCCGTCGTGCCGTACGACACCTCCGCCTCCGCCCCGGCCCCCGTCGCCGGAGCGCCCGCCGTTCCCGCCCGGAACCCGGGCTCGGCCTCGGTCGTCATCGGACCCTCCTCACAGGTGTCGGCACGTGCCGTGTCTCGCCTCGGTCTCGTCCTGTCGCGTCAGTCTCGCGTCCGCGGCTCCCAGTGTCTCCCGATTACCTCACCGGAATTTTACCTTGGTCGGCCAAGGAATGCGCTACAGTGGGCGCCGGGCCGATTTCTTTGGTCGGCCACACATTGATTTTACTTGGTCGACCATGAAAACGGAGCCTCCGATGTCCCTCGCCTTCGAATCGCTCGATCTCGCCGGACGCCGTCTCACCAACCGGATCGCCATGGCTCCCATGACGCGCTCCCGGGCGTACGGCCCCGGGCTCTCGCCCACCGAGACGATGGCCGAGTACTACGCCCAGCGGGCCTCCGCCGGGCTGATCGTCACGGAGGGCGTCCAGCCCTCCATCGGCGGCCAGGGCTACCCCGACACCCCCGGGCTCCACAGCGACGAGCAGATCGCCGGCTGGCGCAAGGTCACCGACGCGGTGCACGCCCGGGGCGGCACGATCTTCGCCCAGCTGATGCACTCCGGCCGGATCGGCCACCCCGATCTGCTCCCCGGCGAGCTGCGCCCGGTCGGGCCGTCCCCGGTCACCCCGGCCGGACAGCTCTTCACCAAGGAGGGCATGAAGGACTTCACCGAGCCGCGCGAGCTGACCCCCGACGCCATCCGCGCGACCGTCGACGAGTACGTCTCCGCCGCCCGGAACGCCGTGGCCGCGGGCTTCGACGGGATCGAGCTGCACGGTGCCAACGGCTATCTGATCCACCAGTTCCTGGCGCCCAACACCAATCTGCGTACCGACGAGTGGGGCGGCTCGGAGGAGAACCGGATCCGGTTCGCCGTCACCGTCACCCGCGCCGTCGCGGACGCCATCGGCGCCGACCGGGTCGGGCTGCGGATCTCCCCGGCCAACCCGGTCAACGACATGGCCGAGCCGGAGCCGGACGGGGTCTACGGGGCGCTGGTCCGGGCGATCGACCCGATCGGTATCGCCTATCTGCATCTGCTGGAGGCGACCCCCGAACTCCGCCCGCTCACCCGGGAGCTGCGCCGGGAGTTCTCCGGGGCCCTGGTGCTGAACACTCCGCACGAGCAGGGTCCGGCCGAGCGGCTGGCGCTCGTCGAGGACGGCATCGCCGACCTGGTCGCGTACGGCGCCCTCTTCCTCGCCAACCCCGATCTGCCGGAGCGGCTGCGGACCGACGGCCCGTACAACGCCCCCGACACGGCCACCTTCTTCGGCGGCGGCGAGCGCGGCTTCACCGACTACCCCGTACTGCAGACCGTCTGAGCGGACGGGGTGACCCGGTCCGTCGCGGGGGAGCGGACCGGACCGCCGTACGGGGCCGCTCGCGGGGCCGGGGACAGCGCCGCGAGGACACCCGGCCCCGTACGGAAAAAAAGGGGGGCGGGCCCGGCGGTTTCCACCGCCGGGCCCGCCCCATGACGCGTACCGCCGCGCGGGTACGCCTCCGTCCGGTCGCCTCAGCCGTTCCGGACCGGGGTGAAGTCCCGAGCCCCGATGAACTCCGGCCGCCGGACGGGCGCCGCGAACGGCTCCTCGGCCGCGTTCTCCACACTGTTGAAGACGATGAAGACATTGCTGCGGGCGTACGGGGTGATGTTGTCCCCGGAGCCGTGCATGCAGTTGCAGTCGAACCAGGTCGCCGAACCGGCCCGGCCGGTGAACAGCCGGATGCCGTGCTCGTCGGCGAACCGGGTCAGCGCCGTCTCCGAGGGCGTTCCGGCCACCTGCATCCGCAACGACCGCTTGTAGTTGTCGGTCGGCGTCTCGCCCGCACAGCCCAGGAAGGTGCGGTGCGAACCCGGCATGATCATCAGCCCGCCGTTGGTGTCCCGGTTCTCGGTCAGGGCGATCGAGACCGAGACGGCCCGCATGTTCGGCAGCCCGTCCTCGGCGTGCCAGGTCTCGAAGTCCGAGTGCCAGTAGAAACCGGAGGCCCCGAAGCCCGGCTTCACATTGATCCTCGACTGGTGGACGTAGACGTCCGAACCGAGGATCTGGCGGGCCCGGCCCACCACCCGCTCGTCCCGGACCAGGGCGTCGAAGACGGCGCTCAGCTTGTGCACCTCGAAGATCGAACGGACCTTCTCGGACTTCGGCTCGACGATCGCCCGCTCATCGGCCCGGATCGCCGGATCGGCGATCAGCCGCTCCATCTCGGTCCGGTAGAGGGCGACCTCCTCGTCGGTGATCTGGTCCTCGACCGGGATGAAGCCGTCGCGTTCGTACGAGGCCAGCTCCGCCGGGAGCAGGGGTCCCGGCGCGCCCGGCGCGGACCAGACGACGGGGTCCCGGCGCGGTGTCACCACCTCGGTCGTGCCGCGGGACGGATAGATGTCGTTGCGCAACTCGGTGCCGGTGGCGATGGCCATGATTCAGTCCTCCTCGGTGATCAGGGGGTAGACGCCGTTCTCGTCGTGGTCCTCCCGGCCGGTCACCGGGGGGTTGAAGACACAGACACAGCGGAAGTCGGTGAGGGCGCGGAGCGTATGGCGCTCGTGCCCGTCGAGCAGATACATCGTGCCCGGCTCGACCGGATGGACCTTGCCGGTCTCGTGGTCCGTCAGTTCGGCGCTGCCCTCGACGCAGAGCACGGCCTCGACATGGTTCGCGTACCACATCGTCGTCTCCGTGCCCGCGTACAGCACGGTCTCGTGGAAGGAGAAGCCGACCTTCTCCCGGGCGAGCACCAGACGCTTGCTCTCCCAGGTACCGGAGGCCGCCTTCACATGGCGCTCGGTGTTCTCGATCTCGGCGAGCGATCGGACGATCACGCTGCTGTCACCTCTGTCGGTTCATTCGGTTCATTCGTTCGTCGGGTCGACTGCCCGGCTGTTCGCCGGCCGTTCGCGGCTTCCCGGGCGGTACGGCGCTCCACGCGCCGGGCCCCGCGGGTTCAGGCGGCGGCGGTCTCGCGGACGGCCCGGGCCAGTACCCGCAGCCCCTCGTCGAGTTCCTCGGGCGACACGGTGAGCGGCGGCAGCAGCTTCACCACCTCGCCCTCGGGCCCGGAGGTCTCCAGCAGCAGCCCCAGCTCGAAGGCGCGGGCGCAGATCGCCGACGCCCGCTCCTTGTCCGCGAACTCCAGGCCCCAGACCAGGCCGCGGCCCCGGAAGGAGAAGCCGGGGTCGTCGCTCTCGCCCGCCAGCGCCAGCAGCGACTGTTCGATCTGCTCGCCGCGCCGGGCGGTCTGCTTCTCCAGCTCGCCGTCCGCCCAGTACGTCTGGAGCGCCGCCGCGGCCGTGACGAACGCCGGGTTGTTGCCGCGGAAGGTGCCGTTGTGCTCGCCCGGCTCCCAGATGTCCAGCTCCGGCAGGAACAGGCAGAGCGACATGGGGAGTCCGTAGCCGCTGATCGACTTGGAGAGGGTGATGATGTCCGGGACGATGCCCGCCTCCTCGAAGGAGAAGAAGCCCCCGGTCCGGCCGCACCCCATCTGGATGTCGTCGACGATCAGCAGCATGTCGCGCCGCTCGCACAGTTCCTTGAGCGCCCGCAGCCACTCGGGCCTGGCGACATTGATGCCGCCCTCGCCCTGGACGGTCTCGACGATCACCGCCGCGGGCTTGTTGAGCCCGGAGCCCTGGTCCTCCAGCAGCCGCTCGAACCAGAGGAAGTCCGGGACGGTGCCGTCGAAGTAGTTGTCGAACGGCATCGGCGTGCCGTGGACCAGGGGGATGCCCGCCCCGGCGCGTTTGAAGGCGTTGCCGGTGACCGCGAGCGAGCCCAGCGACATCCCGTGGAAGGCGTTGGTGAACGAGACCACCGACTCCCGGCCCTTGACCTTGCGGGCCAGTTTCAGCGCCGCCTCCACCGCGTTGGTGCCGGTCGGGCCGGGGAACATCACCTTGTGCGGCATATCGCGCGGCCGCAGCACCAGGTTCTCGAAGGTCTCCAGGAACGTCCGCTTGGCCGTGGTCGCCATGTCGAGGCCGTGGGTGATGCCGTCCCGTTCCAGGTAGTCGAGCAGGGCTCGTTTCAGTACGGGGTTGTTGTGGCCGTAGTTGAGCGATCCGGCCCCGGCGAAGAAGTCCAGGTAGGAGTGCCCGTCCTCATCGGTGAGACGGCTGCCCTGGGCCCGGTCGAAGACGGCGGGCCAGCCGCGGCAGTAGCTGCGCACCTCCGATTCGAGGGTCTCGAAGACACTGAGGGCGGGCGGGGTGATGGTCACTGCGGTCTCCCGAGTTATGGGCCGCCGCCCTGGGCCGGACGGCGTGCGGCGGAACGGAGGCGGAGGTGCCGGGGAAGAAGGGGGCGCTGAGCGGGTGCGAAGGGGGCGGGCGGCGGTTCAGCCGGTGAGGGGGCCGATCCGGTACAGCACCTCCGGCTCGTGGTCCGCCCCGGCCGGGAACAGTCCGCCGTCGAAGAGGACGGTCCGCTCCAGCCGGGCGCCGTGGCGGGCCGCGTAAGCGGTGAACAGCCGGTCGGACGCGGTGTTCCCGGGGGTGACGGTGGTCTCGATCTCCCGGATGCCGAGGTCGGCGGAGACCCGGGCGGTCAGCGCGTCCAGCAGGGCGCCCGCGAGTCCCCGGCCCCGGTGCTCCCGGTCGACGGCGATCTGCCAGACCACCAGCGCCTCGGGCCGCTCGGGGCGGGCGTAACCGGTGACGAAGGCGATCGGCTCCCCGCCCGGACCCCTGGCGACCAGCGATGTGGCGGCGAAGTCGCGACACCACAGCAGATAGCTGTACGAGGAGTTGAGGTCCAGCACCTCGGAGTCGCGGGCGATACGCCAGATCGCGGCCCCGTCCTCGACGGTGGGGGTTTCCATGACGGTGAATTCACGGCGGGAATCGGCTCGTACCAGGTTGTCCTGCGCGGCGTTCATGTCGATTCAACTTACCCATCGCATTCCATGAATGCATGGTCGGGACGGGTTGGGTGAATGGCGGTGATGTGCTATCGCGCGGGCGCGAGGTCACTCCGGGCGATGCAGCGATATGCCCGTGTTTGCACGGGATATAAGCCGCGAAATGCTTCGATTGTGGAGTCGGTCACACGTCTGGAGGAGGGATTCACCCTGATGGAACTTTAGCGTTTAGGGCCCTGGAAGCCGGGCAGAAGAAAACGGGAAGCTGCCATCATTAAATATGATGGAATCAGCTTCCCGTTTGCTTTGCCGTGCTCTGGAATTGTTTTCCCGGTATCCCGGTGGGAGTGGCCCGGAAGGGATTTCCGGGACCGGACCGCGATCGCACCACGATCTGCCGGGACCGGATCGCGATCGGGCCGCGACCGGTCCCGGGAAGCGCCCGGAGGCTATCCCCAGGCCGCCAGCGCCGCCCGCCGGGCCGCCGTCTGGTCCACCGGCGCCGGAGCCGTACCCGAGGCGGCCAGCGCCGCCCCGACCGCCGACAGCGACGACAGCACCGCGTCCGCCGTGGCGTCCGCCCCGTAGTGGTTGACCCGGATCATCTCCCCGGCCAGCGCCCCGCCGCCCGCGACCAGCGGCAGCGACGGATCGACCGCCAGCGCCGCCGCCACCAGACCGGCCGCGTCCACACCGCCCGTCGTCCGCAGCGTCGTCGCCACCGGAGCCGCGTCCCGCGCCTCGTACACATACGGCTCGACCCCGCCGCCGAGCACCGCCGCGCCCGCCCGGGTCGCCGCCGCGGCCCGCGCGTGCCGGTTCACGACCGTGTCCAGGCCGTCCTTCTCGATCCGCTCCACACACGCCTCCAGCGCCAGCATCTCCAGCTGCGCGGGCGCGTGCAGCAGGGTCCGCCGGCCGCCGTCGATCCACCGCTCCTTCCAGTCCAGCAGCGACAGATACGACCGCCGGGGCGCGGCCGGGTTGGCCGCGAACCGCTCCCAGGCCCGGTCGCTCACCGACACCGCGGAGACCCCGGCCGGGCCGCCCATCGCCTTCTGCGCGCCGATCACGCAGAGATCGACGCCCCAGGCGTCCGGCAGCAGCGGCTCGGCCGCCACCGACGCCACCGCGTCCAGCATGAACAGCGCGCCGTGCGCCCGGACGACCTCGCCGATCTCCGCCACGGGGTTGGTGTTGCCGGTCGCGGCCTCCGCGTGCACCAGCGAGACGAAGTCGATCTCCGGCCGCTCCGCCAGAGCCCGCTCCACCTGCTCGGCGGTGACCGCCGTATGGAACGGCACCGCCAGATCGACGACCTCGGCCCCGCAGTCCCGCAGCCAGTTCCCGAAGGTCTGGCCGTACGGACCCGTGACCACGTTCAGCGCCGTCGAACCGGGGCGGGCGCCGGAGCGGATGCAGCCCTCCAGCGGCAGCAGCGCCTCGCCCTGGGTGATCACCACGTCCTGCTCGGTGTCGAGGAGGGCGGCGACCCGCCGCTCGATGGCCGCGAACCGGGCGGCGGTCAGCGGGGGGAGATCCAGAAACGGATGTGTCACGGTGGATGCCTTCTTCGGACTTCGGACTCGGACTTCGGACCGGTACTTCGGACAGTTCGGTTCAGGCCGGGGTGTTCCGGCCGCCCGGACGAGGGTAGCCGGGCCCGCCCCGGGCCGCCCGGCCCCTCCGGACCGGCCCCCGCGGGCCCCTCGTGGCGCCGCCGTCGCCCTCGTACAGTGCCGCTATGAGCGATCACACGGTGCTGCATGTGAAGGGGCGGGTGCTCGTCGGCCCGGACGACGTCCGGGACGAGCTGTGGGTCGTCGGCGGCCGGGTCAGCTACGACCGGCCCGCCGCCGAACCCACCGCGACCGTGACCGGCTGGGCGCTGCCCGGACTGGTCGACGCGCACTGCCATGTCGGCCTCGACGCCCACGGCGCCGTGGACGAGGCGACCAGTGAGAAGCAGGCGCTCACCGACCGGAACGCGGGCACCCTGCTGATCAGGGACGCCGGTTCGGCCGCCGACACCCGCTGGATCGACGACCGCGAGGATCTGCCGAAGATCATCCGGGCCGGGCGGCACATCGCCCGCACCCGCCGCTACATCCGCAACTACGCCCATGAGATCGAACCCGCCGACCTGGTCGAGTACGTCGCCCGCGAGGCCCGGCGCGGCGACGGCTGGGTGAAGCTCGTCGGCGACTGGATCGACCGCGCGGCCGGGGACCTCACCGCCTGCTGGCCGCGCGACGCCGTCGAGGCGGCCATCGCCGAGGCCCACCGGCTGGGCGCCCGGGTCACCGCCCACTGCTTCGCCGAGGACTCCCTGCGCGATCTCGTCGAGGCGGGCATCGACTGCGTCGAACACGCCACCGGGCTCACCGACGACACCATCCCCCTCTTCGCCGAACGCGGGGTCGCCATCGTCCCCACCCTGGTCAACATCGCCACCTTCCCGGCGTTGGCCGACGGCGGCGAGGCCAAGTTCCCCGTCTGGTCCGGCCATATGCGACGGCTGCACGCCCGGCGGTACGAGACCGTGCGCAACGCCTACGACGCGGGCGTCCCGGTCTTCGTCGGCACCGACGCGGGCGGATCACTCGCCCACGGCCTGGTCGCCGCCGAGGTCGCCGAACTGGTCAAGGCCGGGATCCCGCCGCTCGCCGCGCTCTCCGCGACGACCTGGGGCGCCCGTGCCTGGCTCGGCCGCCCGGCGCTCGCCGAGGGAGCCCCCGCCGATCTGGTGGTCTACGGGGAGGACCCCCGGGCCGACGTCCGGACCCTGGCCGCGCCCCGGCGCGTGGTGCTCAACGGCCGGATCGTCGGCTGAACCGGGGCCGGACGGGCGGTTGGCCGGATCGGCGGACGGGCGGACGGTTCTACGGCTCCGGGCCGGAGCCGGGAGGCCGGGCCCGGAGCCGTGGACCCGTGACCCCTGGTCCGTAACTCCGGGCTCCGGGCTCCGAGCGTCGAGCCTCGATCCCCAACCCGGAACCGGTGTCCCGGGCGGGGCGGTGCGCCGGGTTGACCGGGCGTGACATCCGGCCGCCCCGGGTCGTTTAACCCCTTTCGGCGGGCCGCGCTCCGCCGACCCCGTACGCCCCCGGGACCGCCCCGGACCGGCCGCGCGCCCGCCACAGGAGGGACACCTGGGAACGCCTGTACCGGGACGGATCGAACGTAGAGACGGAAACCCCTCTTTGGGGTGAACTGACGCCTGGTATCCGTCAGTTCACTCTCAGTGCGTAAAGATGAGGGCGTCCCGATCGCCGTCGGCCGCGTGTCCCCGCGGTCCGATGTCTGCGACGTCGTTACTCCTGTGGGGGTTCCACCATCGTGAACAGCACTACCTTTCGCATGCCCGCTCGCCGCTGCGCCGCCTTCACGGCCGCCGTCGCCCTCGCCGCGACCCCCGTCGCGCTGGCCGGTCCCGCGCACGCCACGGGAGGCGACGCGAAGGGCCGGGCGGGTGCGGTCGTCCTCCGCGCCGGGCTCGACGTATCCCTGCTCGACAAGTCCGTCCACGTACCGCTGCGGGCGTCGCTGAACGAGGTGACGGCCCCGGCGAGCGCCGAGGAGACCGCGTTGTCCGTCCGGCTGGACGGAGTCGGCCAGGGCAAGCCCTTCTCCATGCTGCGGGCGGACGTCGCCACCTCCCGCGCCACCGCCGAGGCCGATGAGGCCGTCGGCTACGCCAACCTGGCCCGGGCCCGGGTGCACGTCCCCGGACTGCCGCTGCTCTCCCTCGTCGAGGTCGAGCAGGTCACGTCCGAGGCCCGGTGCGCGGTCGGCGCGAAGCCGGTGGCCAAGTCGAACCTCCTCGGCACGGTACGGATCCTCGGCCAGAAGGTGACGCTGAGCGCCGGGGGCCGGACCCGGATCACGGTGCCCGGCGTCGGCGAGGTCGGCCTCGACCTGTCCCGGACCGAGACCACGTCCAGGACCGCCGCCGCCACCGCCCTCGAACTGAAGGTGAGCGTCAATCCGCTGAAGCTGAACGTCGCCGAGGTCGACGGCACCGTCACACTCGTCCAGGCGACCTGCGAGACACCGAAGAAGGCGGCGGCGAAGCCGGAGGAGCCCAAGAAGGAGGAGCCCAAGGCCGAGAAGCCCGGTGTGAAGCCGCAGACCGGCGACGAGCCGACCGAGAACCTCGCCGAGACCGGCGGCAGCGCCACCACCCTCTATCTGGCGGGCGGCGCTGCCGTACTGCTCGGACTCGGCGGCGGCGCGCTGGCGGTGACCCGGATGCGGGCCCGCAACCGGGCCTGACCGCCGGGCCGGTAGGCCCCGGTCCGTACCGGTCCGTACCGGTCCGTAATGGTCCGTCACGGTCCGGGCCGTACCGGGATTCCCGGCCCCGTCCGTCCGCCGCAGTTCAACCCGATCCGCCCCGGCCGGTCCCGTGTCCGGCCCGGGGCGCTCCGGCCCCCCGTCCCCGGGGGCCGGACCGCGACCGCCCCCGTACCGGGCCGCACACCCGGCGCGGGGGCGGCCGACGGGCCCGGTGCCGGTGACCCCCCGGCGCCGGGCCCCCGCGGAAACCGGTCCGGGCTCCCCGGCCCGCCGAACCGGCCCGGCCGTCACACGGGCGCGTACCGGATGCCCTCGTACGCCAGCCACTGCGCGAAGTCGTGCAGCCCCCGGCGCACTTCCCGGACCGGCTTCCACCCCGCGAGCCGGGGGCAGTCCGGTACGGGCCCCGGCCGCCCGGCGCCCCGGCGCGACAGGGCCGCCACGGTCTCCAGCGGTACCGGCCGGACCGACTCCCGGATCAGCCCGGCCAGTTCACGGACGCCGATCGGCGCACCGCCGGGCAGCAGGACGGCGGGCTCCTCCGGGGGAGCGGTGACCGCGTGCGCCAGCGCGTCGGCCAGATCCGCCGTATGCAGCGGCCGGAGCGGGCGCGGCCCGTCCGCCGCCGACTCCGGCACCACCAGCGGCTGATAGCGCAGCGCGTCCCAGACCAGTCGGCCGATCACCGAATCGCGCGGGCAGCCCGGTCCGTACAGATCGCCCGTGTACAGGGTGCGGACCCCGCGTACCGCGCCGGTCGCCCGGTCCAGCAGCCGGAGTTCCACCCGCGCCGGGTCCCGTTCGCCGCCGTACAGCGGGCGGAGATCGATCAGCGCGTCCAGCCCCCGGTACGGGCCCCGGTCGCCCGGCCCGGCCGGGGTGACCGTGAACCCCTTGTCCGCGAGGCCCCGGGCGATGTGCTCGCCCAGCGGGCTCGCCGCACCCGTCAGCCCCACCGCCGGGGTGCCCGCCGGGCCGTTCGCCCCCACCGCCGGGGTGCCCGCCGGGCCGGTCGGCGCCGACCGGCGGGCCGGAAGGCGCTCCCCGGCCGCGAGCCCGGCCGCCAGCCCCGCCCCGGCGACCTCGGCCAGCGCCTCCCGTACCGTCGCGATCTGCTCGTCCGAGCAGCGATGGCTGATCCCGCCGGGGCCGATCGTCGCCAGCGCCTCCGCCAGCACCGGATCGCGCCCCGGGTCGGGATCGCCGCCCCGGCCCTCGCGCCGATGGACGAAGCCGAGGGTGAACGCGGTGAGCCAGGTCCCCCTCACCGCCTCCCGGTCGGCGACTTCGGTCAATCCCAGCATGGCCGAATCCAGTCTTTCTCCGGGAATTCCCGCGCCCTCCAGAAATGACTCGCATTCAAGATGCAGCCATCGCTCGGGACCGGGCGCTTCCAGCCGTACGGCACACCGCGCCACCCCGTTCTTGAAGAACGGCGCGACACGCGGTCCCGGCATCCGGACACTCTCGTCACCCGGCCGGTCACCGGGCAGAAAACAAACGGAACGCCGGGGTCCCCTGAAGGCGTTGCCGGCGAGGCTTCCCAGGTCCTCGTGCTCCACCAGACTGGGCACCGCCGCAAAGCCGGGAACCCCGGCGTCCCGCAGATAGCGGTACATCAGGATGTCGTCCGGCCAGGCGTCCAGCCGGGCCCGGCCGTATTCCACGAACCCGGCCGCCACGGCCCTCGGCAGGACGATCGCCACACACGGGAAGTACTCGTTGACCACCGGCGTCCAGCGCGCCCCGGCCAGCGCCCCGAAACGTACCGCCGCGCCATTGCGGGAATCCCAGAGGGCGAAGAGCGCCAGCGCCGCGTCCGGCATCGCGGTGACCGCCGCCGAGACCCGTTCGAAGAACGCCTCCGACAGCACCATGTCGTCCTGGAGCACCAGGTGGTGGGTGGCGCCGTCCTCGATCGCCGACCAGGCCGCGAGCGCCGTCCGCAGGACCGACGGGCGGCCCCCGGGGTCGGGGTCCATCACGACCCGCAGCCTCCCCGGGGGCGCGGAACCGGCCAGCCGCTCGGCCGCCGCGAGCCGCTTGGGATGGGTCATCACCACACCGCTGAGCCGATAGGGCGTCACCGGAACCTCCGTACTCGCACTGTCCGCGCTCTCACTCGGTACCCACTCCGCACTCCGTTTTCCGGCCCTTTCCGGGTCGGATCCGCCGACCCCCCGTCCTTCCGGTTACTCGCCGGTCCGGCGCGGATTCCCACGATTTCCCGCCGAAGTGGCCGAATGAAGTCGAAGGAATCATCGGGGGTCGCATACGAATCCGGACAGTACGATGCCGCTTTCCCGGGCCGCAAGAGTGCCAAAAAGGCGCCCTGGTTCCGGCCGTTGAAGATCGTCATGCTGTCTGTACACGATTCACCACCGGCGTATCGCCATGAGGAGTCTGCATGTCGGGCACGAACGATGTGACGGAACGCAACGACGGGACGGGTCTTTCGCGGGTGAACGGCGGATCGGCCAACGGGGCACCGGAGGAAGCAGTGCGGACGGAAACGGCGAACGGTACGGAGAACACCGCGGCGGGCGCGCCGGAAACGACGGGAACGCCGGAAGCACAGCAGACGGAGCCCGGGAATTCGGTCACCGCCCGGCTGGAGAAGCTCCGCGGCTCCAAGGTCGTGATCACCGGCGGCGGCGGACTGGTCGGCAGCAGGCTCACCCGGCTGCTGCGGAGCGTCGACGCCGAGGTCACCGTCCTGGACCGGATGGACGCCTACCCCGACCCCGTCCACGAGATGTTCGGCGCCCGGCGGCAGGGCGCCGAACTGGTCGTCGGCGACATCGGCGACCGCGCCGCCGTCCGCCGGGTCCTGGCCGGGGCCGATCTGCTGGTCCACGCGGCGGCCTTCGCGGACGTCGCCGCCTGCACCCGCCGCCCCGACATCGCCTTCGCGGCCAATGTCGCCGGGACCGAGAACGTCCTGGAGGAGGCCGTCGCCGCCGGGGTGCGCCGGCTCGTCTTCGTCTCGTCCGCCGCCGTCTACGGCAACGGGACCGCGCCCCTCGACGGGTTCCAGCGGTTCTCCGAGGACCAGACGCCCCACCCGCTGTCGGTCTACGCCAACTCCAAGCTCTGGGGCGAGCACCAGACCCGGCTGCTGCTGGCCGGTACCGGAACGGACTACGCCGTCCTGCGGTACTTCTCCGTCTACGGCGACCCGCAGACCCCCAAGCCCGGCAGCCACTCCTGGATGGTCGCCTGGCTCGCCATGCACGCCAGGGCCGGGCTCCCGATGCGGCTCAACGGCGGCGGCGTCCAGGTCCGCGACCTGGTCCATGTCGACGACATCGCCGCCGCGACCGCCCTCGCCCTGGTCGAGGACGGGGTGGTCGGCGAGACCGTCAACGTGGGTTCCGGCATCCCCACCTCCGTCCGGGAGGTCGCCGAACTGATCGCCCCGCACTACCCGGGCTCCCGGTTCGTCACCACCCCCCGCCCCGCCGACGATCCGCTCGGCGGCTACGCCGACACCGACCGGCTGGCGCGGCTGCTGCGCTGGACCCCCGGCATCACCGTGCGCGAGGGTGTCGACCGGTACGTCCGCTGGCTGAACGACACCCCGGACGCGGTGCCCGCCTGGCTGACGGAGCAGGTGTGATCGCGGCGGCCACCGCCGCCACCAGGAAAGGAACGACCCAGGTGGGTTATATCGGTTCATACGTCTGGCAGCTCAGACAGTCGGTGGGCAGCCGGCTGCTGCTCGTCCCCGGCGCCCAGGTCCTGCTCACCGACCCGGACGGCCGGGTGCTCTTCCAGCAGCGCGCCGACAACGGGCTCTGGGAGATCCCGGCCGGGGCCTGCGAGGAGGGCGGCGACTTCGCCGACGCCGCGGTCCGCGAACTCAAGGAGGAGACCGGGCTGCTGGTCCGCCGGGAGGACCTGGTGCCCTTCGGCTCCCTCTCCGACCCGGAGCTGCACACCCTCACCTACCCCCACGGGGATGTGATGCACTGCTTCGCCCTGCTCTTCGCCGCCACCACCTGGAGCGGCGAACTGTCACCGAGCCCCGACGAGGTGAGCCGTACCGCCTGGCACCACCCCGACCAGCCGCCCGCGCCGCTCTACCGGGCCACCGCCGCCGTGCTGGAGATGCACCGGGCGTTCCTCGACACCGGAAGGTTCCAGGCCAGGTGACCGGATTCGTGAACCCCCCGGCCGCGACCGCGGCCGAAGCCCCCGGCGGGGTCTTACGGCCCGGAGCACGGGCCGTCGTACCGTGCCGGGCCTGCCTGTCCGGTGAGGACCTCGACTGGCTGGGCGGCCGGAGCGTCAGCCTCGCCCTCGATCTGACCACCGAGGTCGCCGTCGTCCCCGGGCCGCCCCCGCCGCCGTCGGACGACTGGGCCGGTCAGGTCTGGCGGTTCCTCCGGGAGCGGATCGCCGGGCTGCCCCCCGGGCCGCCCGCGGTCGCCGTACGCAGCGACGCGCCCGCGGCCAGCGGACTCTCCTCGTCGACCGCCCTGATCGTGGGCCTCTTCCGGGCCTATGCCGACGCCTGCGCCCCCGCCCCGGACGCGGTCTCCACCGCCGTGCTCGCCCAATGGGCCTACGAGTTCGAGTTCGCCCACTTCAACGGCGGCGGAATGGACCATCTCGCCGTCATCGAGGGCGGCGCCCTGCTGCTCGAAGGACGCCCCACCGGTCTGCCCGCCGTACGGGACCGGGCCCGCTTCCCCGCCGACTGGACCGTCCTGGTCCTCGACTCGGCGCAGCGCAAGGACACCGGCGACCACATCCGTACGGTCCGCGCCCAGCTCAGGGACGGCGACCCCGCCCTGGCCCGCTATCTGAAGGAGGCCGACGCGGCTTCCGCCGCCGCCTGGTCGGCGATCGGCGCCGAAGACCTCGGCGCCCTCGCCGACGCCATGGACCGGGCCCACATCACCATGCGCGACCAGCAGGGGATGTCCACCCCGGTCCTGGAGGAGCTGCGGACCACGGCGCTGGCCGCCACCGGGCTGCCGTTCAAGCTCAGCGGCGCGGGCGGCGGCGGCGCCCTGGTGGGCGTCTGCCGTACGGCCGACACCGCCGGGACCGCGGCGGAGCTGAGCGCGGCGATCCGTACCGCACACCCCGACGCCCGGGTGATTCCCACCCGGGCGTCGGACGGACCGGCCGCGGGGGCGGGCGTGACCCGCCCCCGCGGTTCCGCGGATCAGATGAACGGGTCGTAGTCCTCGACCGGTTCCTCCGTCGCCGCTCCGGCCCCGATCTTGTGGAGTTCGAGGTTGGAGCGGTGGCGGGCGCAGTGGAACCGGCAGTCCCGGCTGGGGTCGACGATCCCCCGGTCGGCGTTGGCCCAGATGTCCGGCAGCGGTTCGGTGACCGCGTCACCGATCTTCGCCAGCGGATTGCCCCGGTGGTAGGAGCAGACGTACACCCCGGACGGGGTGATCAGCGTCCGCAGCTCCGCCACCGGGCAGCGGTGGTACTCCTTGGGCTGGATCGCGCCGACCCGGTTCCGCAGCGATGTCAGGGTCGAGGAGTCGATGATCTCGAAGCCGTCGTCGGCCAGCAGCTGAGCCCGCCGGAGCTGCTCCTCGACCGAGGCGAGTATCTCCTCGGGGAGCTGGATGACATGGTGGCCGTCGTCGAACATGGCCTTGGACTCGAAGTAGTCGCAGCCGATGTCCTTCGCCAGCTCGGCCGCCTGGAGCACCTCGTGGTGGTTGCTGACGATCGTGCCGTCCGGCTGCCGCCGGGTCATGATGAGGAACGAATAACCGAGGGCACCCTCCTTCTCCGCGGCCAGCAGCCGCATATTGGCGATCACCTTGTCGAAGACGCTCCGCCCCTTGCGGTCCGGGCGGAAGACGCCGTATGTGTCGGCTGATCCGGAGTCCATCGAAACCCGGACCCAGGAGGCGTAGCGGGCCAGTTCGTCCAGATTCTGCTGGATCATCGTGCCGTTGGTGACGACGCCGATGGCGATGCCCGCCTCGCCGAGGGTGCGCAGCACCTGGCGGGTGCCGCGATGGGCCAGCGGCTCGCCGCCGCCGATCAGGACGACCCCGCGGACCTGCATGGCGACGAGTTCATCGGCGAGTTCGGCGAGCCGTTCGGGGGTGAACCGGCCCTGGTTGAGGAGCTTGCCGCTGATGCACTCGGGGCAGGCGAGATCGCAGAAGGTGGTCGGGTCGAGGTCCACCACCAGGGGGCTGGTGGAACGTTTGCCGCTGGCCACTTCGAGCACGCGCGGCCAGCCGGACGGCTGGTAGAGCTTGGACACCAAGTCGAGACGGTCGGAGGTCACGGTAGTACTCCTGCTGGTCGGAGCCGTGCGGCCACCCGTCGGCGGGCGGCCGGGGACGGCTTTGTGGTACCGGGGAAGGTGTGGGGGAGCCGCCGCCGTCGGCACTGACGGCGTTGACACGTGACCGCGGTGGGGAGCCGCGATCGGCGGCGGACTCGGCTGCCGGTCGGTGACCGGACTCGGAACGAGGACCCGCCCGCGCGGAAGATCCGCCGGGGGCGTCGGCAGGCGCCCCCGGCGCGGCGGACCGCGGATCCTCGGGTCAGGGGTGGTGGTCTGGTGGTCCGGGGGAATCGGGGCCGGACGCGGCCGGCCCGGGAGGGCTCGAAGGATCGTGAGGGGCTTGTGGAGCGGCCCGGGAGGGGCTTCGGGGGAGGGGCGCGTACGGGTGGTCCGCGTCCGGTCATCCCTTGACGGCACCCGCCGCGAGCCCGCTCGCCACCCGCCGCTGCACGATCATGAAGAAGACGACGACGGGCAGGGCGGTCAGGGTCGCGCCCGCCATCAGCGCGCCGTAGTCCGTACCGAAGGTGGTCTGGAACGACACCAGCCAGATGGAGACGGTCTGCTTGTCGTCGCTGGAGAGCAGCACATAGGCGAGGACGTACTCGTTCCACGCCTGGACCAGGGAGTAGACGGAGGTCGCGACCAGGCCGGGGGCCAGCAGCGGCAGCAGTACCCGCCGGAACGCCCCGGCCCTGGTACACCCGTCCACCATGGCCGCCTCCTCCAGTTCGGCCGGGACGGCGACCACGAAGCCGCGCAGCAGCCAGACCGTGAACGGCAGCATGAAGACCAGATAGGTCAGCACCACACCGGTCAGGCTGTCCGTCAGACCGGCGTCGCTGAGCAGCAGATAGAGGGGGATGATCAGTCCGGCCAGCGGGATCATCTGGACGCAGAGGATCGCCAGGACGAAGACCCGGCGGCCCAGGAAGACGAACCGGGCCACCGCGTACGCCGCCAGCACACCGATCACCAGGGAGATCAGTACGGTCCCCAGACCGATCAGGGCACTGGCCCGGACACTGGACCAGAACGTGTCCGACTCCATCGCCCGCTGGAAGTTCTCCAGGGTCAGCCCGCTGGGCCAGAGCCGCGGCGGATTCCGCCGGATCTCCGCCGGGGGCCGCAGCGCCGTCAGCAGCATCCAGTAGACCGGGAACGCCATCACGGCGCAGAACACCAGGGTCAGTACGTTCGCCCGGCGGGAGCGCGCCCGGCGGGACCGGTTCGGCCGGCGGGCCGGGGACCGGCGGAATACGGACCGCGAGGCCGGGGCCCGTACCCCGGCGGGACCGGGCCGGCCGGGGGCGGGGCGTTCGGGGGAGGGACGGACACTGTGGTCGGTGCTCACTCGGTCTCTCCCATTCTCACCAGCTGACGTACGTAGACCACGGCACCGCCGAGCAGCAGCAGTACGGTGATCACCGCGATCGCCGCGCCCGTGCTGTAGCGGTTGACGGCGAACGACTCGATGAACGAGTGCACGCCGAGCAGGTAGTACTCCTTCTCCGGGGTGCCGGAGCGCATCAGCCAGATCTGGTTGAAGACCCCGAAGGTCCAGATCGCGGTGAGCGATGTGACCATGACGAACGCGGGCCGGATCACCGGGAAGACGACATGGCGGAAGACCAGGGTGCCCTCGGCTCCGTCGCACTCCGCGGCCTCCTCCAGCTCCGGCGGTACCTGGGTGAGCGCCGCCTGGAGGGTGATCGTCGCGAACGGCAGCGAGCCCCAGATGGTGACGGCGGCGATCACGGCGAACCCCTGCCAGGGGTCCTCGAACCAGTTGTGCCGCTCGAAGGAGACCCCGGGCAGCAGCCCCAGCAGCCAGTTGGCGACCCCGAACTCCGGATCCGTCAGCCAGCGGAAGACGGCCGCCGCGACCATCACCGGCATCGCCCAGACCGCCACCAGCACCGCGCCCGTCAGCAGCCGGATCCACGGCGAGACCCGGCGCAGCAGCAGCGCCACCAGCATCGCGACGCCCATCGTCGCCACGGTGCAGACCAGGGTGAAGAGGGCGGTCCGGCCGACGACGAGCCAGAAGAAGTCGTCGGTTAGGACCGTCCGGTACTGCTCCAGACCGACCCAGGGCGGCTGGGTCCCGGCGAACAGCTCCCGCCGGGTCATGTCCTGGAACGACAGCAGGAAGAGTTCGACCAGCGGATAGCCCAGGACACCGGCGAGGGCCAGGACGGCCGGGGCGATCAGCAGATACGGCACCGCCCGGCGACGCAGGGTTCTGGCCCGGCCGGGGGCGGGTGGCGGCGGGGCTTCGGGCGGCCCGTCCGGCCGGGTTCCCGCCGGGCGGGGTCGTAACGGGGCCCGGGCGGGGCTCGGTGGGTCGGCGGTCGCCATGCGGGGGGTCTCCTCCGTGGTTCGGGCGCGGCGGCGGGCTGCCCCCGGCTCCGATCCTTCCGGCCCGCTGATACCGGACGGTCCGGCGCGCCGCGCCGCGCGGCATCCGCACCGGCCGCGCGGCGGGGCGCGGAACCGGTGCGGGGCCGGCGGGGGAGGATGCGGGCGGCGCGGCGCGGACCCGTCCGGGGCGGGGGGAGATACGGGGCCGGGAGACGGGCGTTACCGGGGGCTACGCGTCAGTTGTCGTTGATCACCGCGTCGATGGCGCGGTCCGCGTCCTTCGTCGCCTGCTCGACCGTCTTCTTGTCGGTCGCGATGGCCTGGAGCATCTCCGGGAGGACATTGGACTTCTCCACGGCCGTCCAGCCGGGGGCGAGCGGGGTGACCCAGCCCCGGGTCGCGGCCACGGCGGCGGGGGCGTTGATCCCGTCGGTGGGGACCTCCTTGAGCTGCACCGTGTTGTTGGGCAGCGTCTCGGCCTTGATCAGCATCCGCTGCGACTGCTTGTCGGTGAAGAGCCGGATCCACTCCTGGGCCATGGTCTGCTTGCTTGACTTGACCGGGACGGCGAGCAGGGAGCCGCCGAGGAAGGGCGGCAGCGGCTTTCCGGAGGGGCCGGGGAAGACGAAGGTGTCGAACTTGCCCTTCATCGCCGGGTTGCCGCCCGCGCGCGGGTCGGCGGCGGCGTTGGCCTCCCACGTGTTGCCGTAGAACATGCCGGTCTTGCCCTGGCCGACGACCCCGGGTTCGTCGCTGTTGTCCTTCGACCGGTCGCCCACGTAGTAGTCGTCGAGGAACTTCTTCCAGAGCTTCAGGCCCTCGACGGACTTCGGGTCGGAGAGCGCGCCCCGCCAGCGGTCGCCCTCCTTGACGGCCATCTCGCCGCCCACGTCCTTGACGTAGGCCATCGCCGCGAACCAGTACCGTCCCGGCATATGGAACGTGGAGAAGTTCTTGTCCTTGGAGTGGAACTTCGCCTTCATCTTGTCCAGAACCGTCAGTAACTCGGGATAGGTCGCCGGCGGTTTCGCGACACCGATCTCCTTCAGCAGATCGTTGCGGTAGATACCGATCCGCGCGCCCGCGTAGTAGGGCACACAGTAGATCTTCCCGTCGAGTCGACAGGCGTCCGAGAGCGCCGGCAGCCAGTCCTTGGAATGGTCGAATTTGCGCTCGTCCACCGGGATGAACGCGCCATTGATGATGTAGTTGGTGACTTCGCTATTGCCCATCTCCACGACGTCTGGTACGTCGCGTCCGGCGATTGCGGCGTCGATCTTCTGATTCTTGCTGGTCCACTGCTGGTACTGGACTTTGACCTTGGCGTCCGGATATCGCTCGGCGAACCGCTTGTTGGTCTGGGTGATGAGATCGGGCCAGCTCTCGCGGGCGTCGATGGTGAGCCAGACCGTCAGTTCGCCCGAGTCGCCGCCGCCGCCCGCGGAGCCGCCTGATCCGCCGGAGTCGCAGGCGGTGACGGCGAGTGCGAGCAGCAGGGCGCCCGAGGTACGGACGACGGTACGGGAGCGAGGCCGCCGCATGACGGTCCCCCTTTCGAGGTTTCGCGCATTTGAGATCGTGGCCGAACCGGGCACCTATCTACCCACCAAAGTGCGCCGGACCACCCTGGGAGCGCTTTTTGGCCAGGATCGTTTACGGTATTTTGAAATGTTCCTGCGTTGCCCTGGCCTTTGCCGCTAAGGGAACCGGGGGGAGACCCGCACCGAACCCCTTCCCGAACGCGTGTCGGATTGGCGTGAATGAGGGGGATGCCGGTCGGGGGTGCCTTGACGGTGGCGTGTCCGCTGGCTCATTTTTCTCATGATCTCCCGTGATCTCCGCGACCGGCTCGCGGCCTTCCGGGTACGTCCGACGACGCCACGTACCCCTCTCGCGCGCATCGCGCACCACATCGACTCTCCCGCTTCACCTATCGAAGGGTGACCCGTGACTGAGCACGGCACGACCACCGGCGAATCCAGCGCACGTCCCGTTCGGGTCAACGCCTGGAACGGCTGGGACCCGCTGCGTCATGTCATCGTCGGCAGGGCCGACGCGGCGGTGGTCCAGGCCCCCGAGCCCGCCGTCCGCCGGGACTTCCCCGAGGACGGCTTTCCCCTCGGGACCTACGGCCCCATGCCGGAGGACATGACCGCCGAGGCCAATGAGCAGCTCGACAACTTCGCCGCCATGCTGACCCGGCGGGGCATCCGGGTGGACCGCCCGACCCCGCTGGACTTCAACCAGACCGTCTCCACTCCGGACTGGACCCAGGAGACCATGTCGGGCTGTATGCCGCCGCGCGATCTGCTGCTGACGGTCGGCAACGAGGTGCTGGAAGCCACCATGTCGTACCGCAGCCGCTGGTACGAGTACCTGGCCTACCGGCCCCTGCTCCAGGACCTGTTCAAGGCCGACCCCCGGATGCGCTGGGAGGCCGCGCCCAAGCCCCGGCTCACCGACGCCAGCTACCGGACCGACTTCTGGGACACGTACAACGAGCTGCCGACCGAGGTCCAGCTCGCCAAGGTCCGCGAGTACGACCTGGTGCTCACCGAGGAGGAGCCCCTCTTCGACGCGGCCGACGTCGCCCGGTTCGGCAAGGACCTCTTCGTCCAGCTCTCCTTCGTCACCAACCGCAGCGGCTTCGACTGGCTGAAGCGCCACTTCCCGGACCACCGGGTGCACGACGTCACCTCCACCAACACCCATCCGCTGCACATCGACGCCACCTGGGTCCCGCTGCGGCCCGGACTGGTGCTGCACTGCGGCGAGCGGCTGGCCGACCCGGAGCTGATGGACTTCTTCAAGCTCAACGACTGGGAGATCATCGAGGCGGTCCAGCCCGCGAGCTGGGACCACCCGCCGAAGCTCTCCTTCTGCTCGCCGTGGCTGGCCGGGAACATGCTCAACCTCGACGCCAACACGCTCTGCGTCGAGGAGAAGGAGGTGGCGCTCTCGGAGCAGCTGGCCGGATACGGCTTCGAGATCGTGCCGGTGCCGTTCCGGGCCGTCGGCCCGTTCGGCGGCGGACTCCACTGCGCCACCGTCGACATCGAGCGCGATGGTGACTGCGAGGACTACTTCCCGCGCCGGCACGGGCGGTACTGACCCATGGGCACCGTGCGGACGGACGGGCCGGCGGATCCCGGCCCCCGGGACCGGTCGGCGGAAGAACCGGCGGTACGACGGGACGGCGCGGCACCGGACGGTACGGGGGTACTGCCGGACCCGCCCCGCCCCGGCGACCCCGGGGGCCCGGTCGAGGCGGTCGTCCTCGACTTCTACGGCACGCTCGTCCGCATGGTGCCGCCCCTGCCGCCCAGCCATGACTCGGTGCTGCGCGGCCGGGGCCTGCACGAGGCGGCCGACCGCTGGGGCGACCAGTGGTCGACCGGCCCCGGGGACGGCGAGGACCACCGGGAGCACTCCGTCTCCGAGGCGGTCTACCGGGCGTGGGAGGTGGACCGGCTGCGGCGGCGGGCCCTCGACCGGGGCGTCCCGGCCGCAGTGGCGGCGGAGGTCGCCGCCGAACTGGACCGGGCCACCAAGTCCTTCGTCCTGGAGCGCTACCCGGACGCCGTGGCCCCGCTCGCCGCCCTGCGCGAGCGGGGGATCCGGATCGTCCTCTGCTCCAACTGGTACTGGGATCTGGACCGGGCCGTCGCCGGGACCGGACTGGCCGGGGTGGTCGACGTCGCCATCGGCTCGGCGCGGGCCGGGGTGCGCAAACCGCATCCGCTGATCTACCGGGCCGCGATCGAGGCAGGCGGGGCGACCCCCGGCCGGACCCTCTTCGTCGGCGACATGTGGGAGCCCGATGTCATCGGCCCGCTGGGCCAGGGCATGCGGGCCGCCCATCTGTACCGCCCCGACCGGGCGGTGGTGGGCGACGCCCCGCCGCTCCCGGCGGGCGCCACCCGGATCGCCGGACTGGACGAACTCATCCGGCTGACGGAGCCCCCCGGTGAACGGACAGCCGGTCCAGGACATTACGGGTGACCCGGACCACGCCCGGATCCTCCTCCCGGCCGCACACCACCGGCCAGTCGGTCGTCCCGGCGGTGAACACCGTTCCGCCGCCGGGCACCGTGTGGACGCCCATGGTTGCGGCCCGGGGGCCGGTCCGCTCCGGCTCCCGGACCGGACAGTTCCAGTGACCCCACTTCATGGTGGTGACGTCCTCGTTGACCGGGTCCAGCTCGTACAGGCCGAGGATCAGGAACGAGCCGGGGGTGCCGTCCGCGCCGGTCGCGCGGGCGACCCCCCGGTCGTCGTACGCGAAGGCCGCGCCGTCGCACTCGTATCCGATCAGCGGCGTCCCGGCGCCCAGGAAGTCCGCCGGGCCGCCGTCCGAACCGTCCCGCAGCCCGGTGCCCTCGAAGACCCAGTGGCCGGCGTGCTGGACCCGGTAGCCCACCAGCGGCCGGTCCCCGGGCCAGTCGCCGGGCCACATCCCGCCGTTGCGGAAGCTCACCCCGGTCATCGCGTTCTCCGGGCGGCCGACCCCGTCCGGCGGCGGCGCCCACCACAGGTCCGTCGCGGGCAGATGGGGGAACACCCCGTCCACATGGTGGTCGGTGTCGGAGACGAAGGCCGTGTCGTCCTCGACCGGATGCACCCGCCACCAGCAGGTGTTGGCGCTGAGGAAGGCGACATGGCCGCCCGAGCGCAGAAACGCGTCCGTGTGGTCGCGCATCGCCGTACTCCAGTACTCGTCGTGACCGACGCTCAGCAGCAGGTCGTACGGGGCGAGCAGGTCCGGGTCCCGGTGCAGATCGAGGTCCGTGCAGTACTCGACGGCATAGCCGGACCGCTCCAGCCAGGCGATGAACGGCGCGTCCCACCAGGCGAGGTCGATCACCCCGCCGGCCCGCCGCAGACTCAGCCGGTGGCCCCGGGGCAGCCCGTCGCCGCCGGTGCCGTAGACCGGATTGTCGTACAGGCTGGCGTTCCGGGGGATCCCCTCGTTGTCGCCCCGGTTGTAGGCGTGCCGGGTGTACGTCGACTTCTTGTACAGGATCCGGCCGTACGACCCCGGACGCGCGGGCCGCACGACGAAGAACTCCCGCGCGAACCCCTCGATGTCCCCGTCGCCCAGCCGGGGCACCGGCTCCGCCGTGCCCTCCTCGACGAACTGGGCCAGGTGGATCCCCGGCCGCCAGCCGGCCGGGACCGGTACCCGGTACTCCGGGAAGTGCCAGTCCTCCGAGGGCGAGGCCGACCCCGGGATCCCCTCGGGATGCGGCGGCGGCTCCGTCAGCACCCCCGGATACGGCCCCGTCTCCGCCAGGAGTTCCAGCTCCCGCCCCAGCCGGTAGAACCGGACCCGGAAGGCGGCGGCATCGGTCGACACATGGAGCGCCAGCTCCTCGCCCGCCGTGACGCTCTCGCGCCCGGCATACCCCTCGATCATCGTCCCTCCCCGTCGAGTCCCCGTCTTTCGCGGACCGACGGCGCCCGATGGTAAGAGAAGGTGCCGGATGCAACAACACTTTCGAAGAAGACCGGACTTTCGCCAGCCGGATTTGGCCAACTGAAACGTTTCAAGAGTGTTCGAGGAGGGCCTTGGGTAGCGCCGAGAAGCGACTTCGGGGACGGCTTGCCGATGGGTTGTCGGCAGGGTGTGAGGCAGGAACGGGTTTCCGGTCGGAAACCCCGGTGGAGAGGGTGGCGATGGCGTCGGAGAAATCGGAATTCCGGGTGAGGGAACTCGTCCTCGGTATCGAGGGGCTGGCGCTGCTGCGTACCGCCGTCGATGCGGACGACGACTTCGTGGCACGGCGGGTCGAAGAGATCAAGCGATTCGCCCATGGTTCGGGAGAGGGGCTGCCGGGCGGCGGCGCGTCCGTGGACGAGCTGGACCTCGGTGCCGGATACGCGGCCTGGGCGGGCCACTACGACTCGCTGCCCAACTCCTTCATCCAGGTCGAGGAGCCGATCGTGCACGGCCTCTACGACCAGGGGCCGGCCGGTACGGCGCTCGACGCGGCCTGCGGCACCGGCCGTCAGACCGAGGCGCTGGCGGCCCGCGGCTATCGGGTCATCGGTGTCGATCAATCCCCTGACATGCTGGAACAGGCCCGGCGCAAGGTCCCGGCCGCCGACTTCCGGCAGGGCAGGCTGGAGAAGCTGCCGGTGGACGACGCCTCCGTCGACCTCGCCGTCTCCACCCTCGCCCTGACCCATCTGCCCGATCTCACCGACGCCGTCGCCGAACTCGCCCGGGTGGTCCGCCCCGGCGGCCGGGTGATCGTCTCCGATCTCCACCCGATGGTGATCAGCCTCCAGGGGCAGTGCCACTTCGTCGCGGGCGACGACGCCCTGGCCTTCGTACGCAACCATGTCCATCTGGCGAGCGACTATCTCCGGGCATTCACCGCCGCCGGACTCACGGTCCGGGCCTGCTTCGAACCGCTGTTCAACGGCAGCCTTTCCCCCGGCGGATACGAGGAATACATCGCGGAGGCGGCCAGGGCGGCCTGGCGCGACCTCCCCATCGTCATTGTCTGGGAAGCCGTCAAGCCGCTGGAGAGTGAGTAGCCGTGAGCCCCCGCTTCGTTCTGCATTCCGAACGTCCCGAACTCTGGGACAGAATTGACGAGGAGTTCGCCGGGGTCGTCCCCGAATACAATCTGCACGGGGACATCAGTCCGGGCTTCTGGAAACGCCTCTTCGAGGATTTCCGCGAGTACCAGTTCGTGCTCTACGACGAGGAGCGCGACGCGGTCCTGGGCGCGGGCCGCTCCCTGCCCCGGGTCTGGGACGGCACCCCGGAGGGCCTCGGCTCCGGTCTCGACGACTCCATCGACGCCGCCTTCTCCGCCCGCGACCAGGGGCTCGCCCCGAACGCCCTGGTCGCCCTCGGTGTCGAGGTGTCCCCCGCGCACCAGGGCGGCGGCCACTCCAGGGCGCTCCTCACCCAGCTCACCGATCTGGCCCGGGCCCACGGGTTCGACGATCTCATCGTCCCCCTGCGGCCGATCTGGAAGCACCGCTACCCGCTGGCCCCGATCGAGGAGTACGCGCACTGGAAGCGTGAGGACGGCGAGCCGTTCGACCCGTGGATCCGGACTCAGGTACGGCTCGGCGGCAGGATCACCACCGCGATGGAGCGGTCCTCCCGGATCTCCGGCACGATCGCCGAGTGGGAGAGCTGGACGGGGATGGCCTTCCCCGCGGACGGCGACCACATCTTCCCGGAGGGTCTCTCCACCCTCCGGGTCGACCGGGCCGCCGACCGGGCCGTCTACTGGGAGCCCGCCGTCTGGGTCACCTTCGATCTGCGGTCGGCGGAGCCGAGTCCGCCAGCGCCTCCCCGCGACTGACGGCGGCCGACGCGTAGTCGGCCAGCAGCCCGGTGTGTCCCCGGCCCGCCTCGTGGCGCCGCTCCGGCGGCAGCCCCGCCGGGCCGACCGTGGACACGGCCGCCCGCCGCAGCCGCGCCGCCTCGGGGCCCTCCGCCGGACGGGGGGCCCCGGGCGCGTGGCGGCGGGCGGTCAGCCGCGCCTGCCGCCCCAGCAGTACGCAGTGGATCCACAGTTCGTCGGCGTAGGACTCGCCGAAGAGCTTGGAGATCTCCCCGGCCCGCCGCCGGTCCTCCCGGTCCCGGTCGTCCAGGGTGCTCAGGGCCGTCGCGACCGCGTGCTCGCCCAGGTCCGTCCGGGGCAGCGCCTCCCGCCAGGTGAAGTGGTGCCGCGGCGCGACCTCGGTCTCCTGGCCGGGCAGCCGTACGTATCCCTCGCCGTACCGCATGTACGGCAGCCAGTCCAGCTGCTCCAGCTCCAGCACCCAGCCGTTCAGCAGCAGCGGCCGGGCGTCCTCGGAGCTGGTGGGGCAGACCGCCAGCCGGATGCCCTGGACGGCGCCGTGGCCGTTGATGCTGCTGGTTCCGGTGTGTTCGGTGACGGTCGGCACCGCGAGCAGTGCGCTGCTGCCCCGGCCGGCCAGGAAGCCCGCCATCACCTCGTCGTCGTGCCGCTCACCGGTCTCGGCCGCGTGCCGCCGGAAGGCGTCGGCCGTCGCGACCGGCAGCACGATCGCCAGCGTCGGGGTGAACTCCTCCGGTACGGCCCGGACCCAGCCCGCGCCCGCGAGGGCCGCGAGCCGGGCCGCCGCCCCGTTACGGGCGTGCCAGTTGGTGTAGTACGCCAGGGCGTCGGCGGGGAACCGGTCGGCGCAGTGGGACACCAGATCGACGAAGTCGTCGGGCGCCGCGACATCGTCCTGGATCATCAGCTGGTGGGTGGCGCCGTCGGCGACCCGGGACCAGGCGACCAGGGCCGTCCGCAGCGCCGACGGTGGTCCGTCCGGTTCCGGGTCGACCGCGAGCCCGCCGAGCCCCAGCCGGTCGCACAGCTCCTGGGCCTGAACACGGCGTACGGGATGGGTCATCACGGCCGAACTGACACGGGCACGGGCGGTGGACATCGGAAGGCTCCTCCTGCGCGGTGGCGTTGATCCGGGGTGGTCGGGGCGTCCGGGCGGGCACCGCCCGGACGCCGCCCGGGGGTGGGGCGCGCCGTCGCGTCCTTGCGGATCATGGCCGGATCGCGCGCCGGTACGCGCGCCCGCGCACACGACGTCCGGAAACCGGCGCAGGCGACCCGACGACGGCCGGAAAGCGTCGGGTGCGGATCGTGCGGAGCGCTCGCGGATGTTCTGCGGAGGACGGGGGTCCGGTACGGCCGCGCGGGTGGCGGCCGGGGCGGAGTCACGGAAAGGGGAACCGGCAGGTCCGGGTCCGCGTCCCGGCCGGGGCCGGGCGTACGGATCCGGCGGCGTACGGATCCGGAGGCGGGAGCGGTGCCGGGGCGTACGGGTACGGGCGCGGGCGCGGGGAAACCCGCGCGACCCGGACGCCGGGCACGGGGAAGGATGGCGGTGAGCCCGCGCCCCGACCCGCGGCGGCCCCACCGGCCGCCCGTTCACCGGCCCGGCGCCCGGCGCCGACAGGACCACTGACGAGGAGAGGCACCACCGCCATGGGAGACCCCCTGCCGTACCGAACGCTGTCGGCCCGACTGCTGGCCGGGGAAGGGACCGGACCGCTCGCCGTCCACGAGGGGCAGTTCCACCGGGTCGTGCTCGGTGCTGACCGGGTGATCTGCTTCGCCAGGACCGGCCCCGCCGAGGCCCGGCTGCCCGCGCGAGCGGCGGTGCTGCGCGCCCTGTCCGGCGCCGGGTTCGCCTTCCGTGTCCCGGCCCCGATCGGGGAGCCGGTCGCCCGCGACGGCGACGTACCGCCGTATCTGGTCCTGACCCGGGTCCCCGGCGCTCCGCTCGCGGCGGAGGTCCTCCGCTCCCCGGCGGCGTTCGACGCGGTGGCCCGGCAGTACGCGGAGCTGCTCACCGGGCTCCGGGACGCGGGCGCCGAGGCCCGTACCAGGGGCGTACTGCCGCCCGTAAAGGAAGGGGAGTGGCGGGAGTTCGCGGCCGGGACACGGGAGTCGCTGTTCCCGCTGATGTCGGCGGCGGGCCGGGCGCGGGCGGAGCGGGAGCTGACCGCCGCCGAGGCCCTGCCCCCGCTCGACGGGGCCGTGGTCCACGGCGATCTCGGCGGCGAGAACGTGCTGTGGGAGACCGAGGCCGGGCTGCCGAGGCTGAGCGGTGTCGTGGACTGGGACGAGGTCGCCCTGGGCGATCCCGCCGTCGATCTGGCCGCCGTCGGGGCGAGTTACGGCGACGGACTGCTCGCCCGGGTCCGCGAGCTGGGCGGCTGGACGGACGGCGCGACGACGGACCGGATCACCGCGATCCGGTCCACCTTCGCCCTCCAACAGGCCCTGTACGGCCTGCGGGACGGCGACGACGCGGAGGTCGCCGACGGCCTGGACGGCTACCGGTAGCGCCCGGCCGCGAGATCCGGTGAACCGGAGCCGGGCCCGTACCGCGTCACGGGCCCGGCACCGGGGCGGGGCGGGGAAGTGGGGAAGGGCCGCCGGGGTGGGGGAGGGGTGGGTACGGCGGGCGGTACGGGACCGGGAGCGCCGGGTTCCGTACCGCTGTTTCCGCCTCGGTCGTTTCTTTCGGATCAGGCTGGGTGAGTGAGCGGGGTCTGGTGCCGTGGATCGCAAGGCGGAGGATTGAGCCACTGCGGAGCATTGGTGATTGACGACAACGCGGCGAGGCGCGGTGCCAGGGCACGCGAGCCCCAGCAAGATCCGAAAGAGACGACCTAGGGGCCGTGGGCG
Organism: Streptomyces sp. NPDC020875; assembly: GCF_040641415.1. Lineage (NCBI taxonomy): Bacteria > Bacillati > Actinomycetota > Actinomycetes > Kitasatosporales > Streptomycetaceae > Streptomyces > Streptomyces sp. NPDC020875. The sequence continues at coordinate 68,031 of NZ_JBFADP010000037.1, forward strand.
GTCCCCCGGGAGCCGCCCACGGCGCGCGGCCCCGCGTCAGCCGATGGAGATCAGCTCCACGCCCGGCGCCTGCTGGTGCGTCTTGCCGTTGTGGTCGAACTCCACGACCTTGCCCTCCGGGCACGCCTTCGGACCGTGGGTGTACGCCTGGTTGCCCGGCCACCAGATCCGGACCCGGACACACTTGCCGTCGGCCCTGGTGTCCTTGTACCAACCCGTCACCCGGGTGATCGTCGACCCGCAGTCGACCCTGTAGTGGAGTTCGCCGCCGGGGATGGTGATCGGCGGATTGCTGCCGCACTTGGCCAGCGTGCCGTACCCCGCGGTCGCCGGGGCCGCGGCGGCCGGAGCCGCTCCGGCCAGCCCGCCGATCACGAGGAACGCCCCCGTCGCCGCCAGCGTTGTCCGCCCGAACTCGCGGAGCTTCTGATTCCGATTCTGCTTCCGTGCTGTGCGCACCGTCCGACTTCCTTTCACCGGATGTCCTCGGATCGCTCCGAGTGCCCACCGGTCGTGGGCTCCGATGCCACGTTCCCGGCCCGGCGGATTGTCCGGGAGGGCCCTCTGATCACCGTGGACAATCCGTTCGCCCCGCCACGCCCGGCGACGGAACCCCTTGTCGGGCCGGGTGCGCCGCCGCCACCCTGATCCGGCCGCCGACCGGCGGACGACCAGGCAATCGGGGGACGGGACGCGGCGATGGGACGCAAGGAAAGACCACTGGACCCGGCCGACGGGCCGGTCGCCGGGTTCGCCTGCGAACTGCGGCGGCTGCGCGCCGAAGCGGGCGGGATCACCTATCGCGAACTGGCCCGCAGAACCCACTTCGCGACCGCCACCCTCGCCCAGGCCGCGGCCGGTGACCGGCTGCCGTCGCTGCCGGTCGCCCTCGCCTACGCCGAGGCGTGCGGCGGCGACCGTGCCGAGTGGGAGCGGCGGTGGTACGAGGCGGAGGCGGCGCGCACCGAGGCGGCCGCCGTCCACGCCCGTACCGAACCCGCGCCCTACCAGGGGCTCGCGCGCTACGAGCCCGGCGACCGCGACCGGTTCTTCGGCCGCGACCGGGTCGCGGACCGGCTCGTCGCGGCCGTCGCCGCCCGGCGGCTGACCCTGCTCGTGGGTCCCTCGGGGTCCGGCAAGTCGTCGCTGCTGCGGGCCGGACTGATCCCCCGGCTGCGGGAGACGGGCCCGGGCGCCGGGTACCGGCCGGCCTCGATCCGGGTCCTCACCCCCGGCGCGCACCCGGGCCGGGTACCGGGCCTTACGGCCCCGGCGCCCGACGGCCCCGGGGACACGGGCCCCGTCGGCGCTCAGGCGGGCCCGGGGCGGGAGCAGGGTCCGGGGCCGGTTCCGATGTCGTCGAACGGGGACCCCCGGGTGCCGGGTCCGGCCGACTCCGCGCCGGGGACGGGCGCGGTGTCCGCGCGCGTGGGGGACACGGGTGCCGTGGGCACGGCCGAGGGGATGGGTTCCACCGGGTCCGGCGGCGGTCGGCGCGGAACGGCGCCGACCGGTCCGGGGGCCGCCGGACCGGCCGCCGCGACGGGGACCGGCGGTCGCGCCGCCGCCACCGTCCCGGCGAGCGGCCGGACGGCGGCGGGCCCCGTCATCACCCCCGTACGCGGGGTCGCCGCGCCGCCCGCGACGGAGTCGGCGACCCCGCGCCACCCCGCCGCCCAGGCGAGCCCCGCGGACGCGCCCGAACGGAAGCGCCGCGAAGCCGGGGACGGGCCGCTGCTCGTCGTCGACCAGTTCGAGGAGATCTTCACCCTCTGTGCCGACCCCGTCGAACGCGCCCTCTTCATCGACCGGTTGCTCGCCTGGTCCGAGCGGCCCGGGGCCCGCGTCCTGATCGCCGTACGCGCCGACTTCTATCCGCACTGCGCCCGGTACCGGCCGCTCGCCGAGGCCGCCGCCGAGCACACGCTGCCCCTGCCGCCGATGACCCCGGACGAACTGCGCGCGGCGATCACCGGACCCGCCGCCCGGGCCGGACTGCTGGTGGAACGCGGTCTGACGGCCCGGGTCCTCGACGAGATCGCCGACGAACCCGGCGGGCTGCCGCTGATGTCCCACGCCCTGCTGGAGACCTGGCACCGCCGCCGGGGCCGTACCCTCACCGAGGCCGCGTACACCGCCGCCGGAGGGCTGAGCGGCGCCATCGCCGGGACCGCCGAGGAGCTGTACGCGGAGCTGACCCCGCGACAGCGGGCCGTCGCCCGGCTGCTGCTGTTACGGCTCGTGGCACCCGCGCCGGACAGCGCCGACGGCAGCCGCGACACCCGGCGGCCCGCGTCCCGGGCCGAGCTGACCGCCGCCGACCTGGGGGAGTCGGCCGCCGTACTCGAACGCCTCGCCCGGGCCCGGCTGCTGACCCTCGACACCCCGGCGGCGGACGAGGGCACGCACCGCTCGGAGCGGCGAGACGAGCGAGGCGGGGGAGGTGGCCGTGCCGGTTCGGGTACGCCCGGCGGCTCCCCGGCCGACACCGTCCAACTGGCCCACGAGTCGCTGCTCACGGCCTGGCCCCGGCTGCGCCGCTGGATCGACGAGGACCGGGACCGGCTCCGCCTCCGCCGGGACCTCGCCACCGCCGCCGACGTCTGGCACGGCCTCGGCCGGGACCCGGGCGCCCTCTACCGGGGCGTCAGGCTCGCCGCCGTCGCCGAGTCCTTCGGCGACGCCCGCTCCCGACCCGGTGAACTGACGCCCGGGGAGGCGGCGTTCCTCACCGCCAGCCTGACGGCCCGTACCCGGGTCCGCCGCCGCTCCCGGCTCCGGCTGGCCGTCCTGTGCGCCCTGCTCGCCACCGCCCTCGTCGCGGGCCTCGTCACCCTCCAGCAGCGGCAGGACGCCGAACGCCGCCGGATCGAGGACGAGGCCCGGCGGGTCGCCGGGGTCGCCGAGTCCCTGCGCCGCTCCGACCCGGTCACCGCGATGCGCCTCGGGCTGGCCGCCCGGCGGATCGCCGACACCCCCGAGACTCGTTCGGCGCTGCTCGGCGCGGCGGCCCAGCCCGACACCGCTGCCTTCACCGACCCCGAGAGCGGGGACGGTGTCGTACGGCATCTCGGCGCCGACGGCACCACCTTGACCAGCGTCGGCGCCCGGGCCGTCGTCGTCATCGATGTCGCGAGCGGGCGTCGGCTGCGTACCCTGCCGGGCCTCGGCGACGACCTGTCGAGGGTCTCGGCGCCGCGCGCGGACGCGGAGTGGCTGCCGCAGTTCGCGACGGGCCCGGGCGGCGAGCGGACCGTACGGATCCGGGACCTGGCGCGCGGTACGTTCCGCGGCCCCGCCCACCCGGCCGACGGCGGCGCCGAACAGGGGCCCGGGGGCCGCACCCTGATCACCTACGAGACCGTGCCGGACCCGGCGCGGCCGGAGGGCGCCGCGCGGACCGGCGGACCGGCGGGCGCCGGGCCCGCCACCGGTACGGAGGACATCGCCCGGCCCGGCCGCCGGACCGGCGGAACGACCGCGTCGGGCCGGACGGAAGCCCCGCCCCGGCAGCGGGCCGTGGTCCGGGACGCCGAGGACGGCACCGTACTCCTCGCCCTGCCGCCCGTCCCGGCCCCCCGGCCGCCGGACGGCGCGTTCCCGGCCGCCACCGACCTCTTCGACCAGGAGCTGCGGCTCGGCCGCGAGGGCCGGGCCCTCGGCCCCACCGCCCAGGACGTCACCCTCGACCCCACCGGGCGCCTGCTCGCCCGCTGCCTCCCCGGCGCGCCGCTCGAACTGTGGGATATGTCCACCGGGCGACGGCGGCCCCTCGCCCGGGCCCCGGAGGCGACGGCGGCCCAATGCGCCCGGGAGACGGTCGCGTTCACGCCCGACGGCCGGACGCTGGCCGTCGCCGACGACGACCGGATCCGGCTCTGGGACACGTCGACCGGCGCCGAGCGGCCCGCCGTACCGCATCCGGGGGCCGACGAGATCCGGTTCGGCGCCGACGGCACGTTTCTGGCCGTCGCCGATCCCGAGGCCGTGTCGGTGTTCCGGCTCGCCCGCCCCAACCGGCCCGTGCTGCGCCGACCGCTGTATGGGGAGCGGGCGTCCCAGCTCCGCTTCGGACCGGGCGGGCGGCTCGGCTATCTCAGCGGCTCGGGCGACGACTGGGCGGCCACCGTCCGTACGGTGGACGCGGCGCCCGTCCTCATGGCGCGGGGATGGCGGGCCGGGGCCACGACGGCGACCGCGTTCAGCCCGGACGGACGGCTCTACGCCACCGCCACCACCGGCCCCGCCGCCGCGTCGGCCTCCGGTGCCGCGCCGTCGGCTTCCGGTGCCGCGCCGGGGTCCACTGCCGGGTCCGGGCACGGGTCGGCGTCCGGGTCCGGCGTCGCGTCCGGCGGGGGCCCGGGACTGCCACCGGAATCCGGAGCGGGCCCGGAAGCGGGCCCGGACGGGGCGGGCGAACGGGCCACCGTCCGGATCACCGTCCACGATCTGCGGACCGGCGAGCGGTACGAGCCACCGGCCCTGCCGTGCCTCACGACCGCCGTACCCCGGAACCCGAGCTGCCCCGCCTTCGTCGCCTTCCGGCCCGACGGCGGGACCCTCGCCTACGGAGTACGGGAACCCGAGGGCCCCGACACCCGGAGCCGCCGGGTCCGGTTCTGGGACACGGCCCGGCACACCGTCACCACCGCCACGGCCGGACCCGTACTCGCGCCCCTGTCCTGGGGCCAGGTGACCTACGCGCCCGACGGCCGGGCCCTCCTCGTCCCCGGCACCGGACCCAGGGGCGAGGACACGCTCCATCTGTGGGACCCGGCCCGCCCCGCGCCCCGCGCCGCGCTCCCCGGCGGCGCGGGCGGCTTCGCCCTCGCCGTCGCCCCCGACGGGCGGCGGCTGGCGGACTCCACCGGGAACGGCCGCCGACTGCCCTCCGGCACGCCGCTGCCCGGCGCCCGCGACATCGGATCGGGCGTACTGCCCGTCTTCAGCCCCGACGGCGGCCTGCTGGCCGCCGGGGACGTCTTCGGCCGGGTGACCCTCTGGGACGGCGGGCTCCGCCGTCGGCTGGGGGAGCTGGTCGCGACCGGATCCGCCACCGCGGTCGCGTCCGTCACGGCCCTCGCCTTCTCGCCCGACGCCCGGACCCTCGCCGTCGGTTCGGGCGACGGCACCCTCACCCTCTGGGACGTGGCCACCCGCCGCCCCGTCGGACTGCCGCTGCCGACACCGGGGGACGCCGTCGTGGATCTGCGGTTCGGGCCGGGCGGCACGGTGCTGTACGCCGGGGGCGACCGGGTACCGCTCCGCGCCTATCCGATCAGTACGGCGGCGTCGGCGGCCGAAGTCTGCCGACGCGCGGGCGGCCCGCTGACCCGCGCCGAATGGCGGCGGCTGATCCCGGGGGCGCCGTACCGCGACATCTGCGCCGGTACGTCCCGCGCGGCGGCCGGCGACTGACGGGGCCGCCCGCCCCGGGGGCCGCACGTCTCGGGGGTCCGCACGCCTCGGAGGGGCGTACATCCGAGGGGCCGTACGCCGCCGGGGCTGCCCGATTCCAGGGCTGACCGTTTCGGGTGCCGCGCGCTTCCGGGGCCGCGCGGTTTAGGGGTCGTACGCCTCCGGTGCCGTACGTCTCAGGAGGCGTACGGCACCTCGGGCGGCGGTCCGGGGCGGGCCTACGGCAGAGGCGTGCCCCGGCCGCGCGCGCGGGCGCCCGTGGCCCGGCCGCCTTCGCAGCGGGGCGTTCCCGGGCCCCTCTCCGGTCTCGGACAGGAGGAATCGTCGTCCTCGAAGCGGTGACCGAGCGCGGCCCAGAGCCATAACGCGGTCGCGCCCGCGATCGCTCCGCAGACGGCCAGCCGTACTCCTTGTGCCAGTGGCAGATACAACTGGACGACGGTCACCTCCACGGCGAGAAACAGCGCGGCCGCCGCGGCGACGAGCGTACGACGTCGGTTCCGGTTCATACCGGCCCCTTCCGGTCGGGACACCCCGGCGGGAGTCGGCCGGGCGATTTCCCTATACCCTCCGGACGTCCTGCTGACGCGGTATCAGACACCGAGGGGCACTCCGGTCATTCCGGTACGGCCCGGGAGTCCGCTCGCCGTAACGGGCGAGTCCTCCGGGGCTCGGGAGCCGTACGGGCCGTGGGAGTCTCACGGGCCGTGACGGAACGAGTCGCGGGGACGCGCGAGTCGTGGTGCGCCGTGGGGACGCCCGAGCCGTGCGGGGCGTACGAGTCGTCGGCGCGGGATCGGACCGTACGGACGCCGTGTCGAGGTGTCCTGCTCGGTCCGGACCGGTCGCCGGGATCCGGTTCGGCGTCCGGCCGCCGCGAGTGCGACGGCCGGATGCCGGTCGCCGGACGCCGGGCCGGGCGCGGGCGCCGCCGTGGCGCCGCCCGCCGTACCCCGACCGTGCCCCGGCCGTCCGGTCAGGGGCCGACCATCGCCAGCGCCTGATCGAGGGCCTGGAGGAATCGGTTCGTCGTGGCCCGGTCCCGGACCGCGATCCGGATCCAGCCCGGCCCCAGACCCGGGAACGTGTCACCGCGCCGGGTGGCGAACCCGAGCCGCCGCAGCCGCTCCCGTACCTGCGCGCCCCGCCGGACGTGCAGCAGGACGAACGACGCCTCCGCCGCCGCCACCACCCGGACCTCCTCGAACTCCGCCAGCCCGGCCAGCAGATGGGCGCGTTCGACCGCGATCCGCCGGGCCGCCTGCTCGGCCTCCTTCAAGGCCGCCGGGTCCATACACGCCTCCGCCGCCGCGAGCGCCGGGGTCGAGACCGGCCAGAGCGGCTGAGCCCGTTCCAGGGCGCGTACCGTCTCCGGCTCCGCCAGGACGTACCCGATCCGCAGCCCCGCGAGCCCCCAGGTCTTGGTCAGGCTGCGGAGCACGACGAGACCCGGGACGTCGGTACGGTCCGCCAGGGTCTGGACCTCGTCCGGTACGGCGTCCATGAACGCCTCGTCCACCACCAGCAGTCGGCCGGGCCTGGCCAGTGCGGCGATCGCGGACGCCGGATGGAGGACGGACGTCGGGTTCGTCGGATTGCCGATCACCACCAGATCCGCGTCCTCGGGCACCGACGCCGGGTCGAGGGTGAAGCCCTCCTCCTCGCGCAGCAGCAGCCGGGACACCTCGAATCCGGCGTCCCGCAGCGCCGCCTCCGGCTCCGTGAACTGGGGATGCACGACCAGCGGCCGCTCCACCCCCAACTCCCGGGCGACCCGGGCGATCAGTACGAACGCCTCCGCCGCGCCGGCCGTCAGCAGAACCCGCCGCGGCGCGAGCCCATGGCGTTCGGCTACGGCCGTCCGGGCGGAGCGCCCGTCCGGGTAGGCCGCGAGGGACGTCAGCGAATCGGCGATCCGTTCGCGCAGCCACGGCGGGGGAGTGCCGGTCCGTACGTTCACCGCGAGGTCGGTCAGGCCCGCGGCGGCGTCCCGCATCTCCGCGTCACCGTGGTGGCGCAGGTCGAATGGGTCAGTGGGCGTGTACATGGCTGCCGTGTCGGCCGAGTCCCGTGCCGGGGCCGTGCTCCCCGTCGAGGTCCCGTCCCCCGTGACCCTGTGTACGTCCGTGCGCCCCCGACGCGTGGTCCGGTTTCCCGGCCGCCGGGCGGATGTCCCCCGTGATGTCGCCCGTCACGTTCCCCGTGGCGTCCTCGACGGCGTCGGTCCCGGCGTCCCGTCCGGTACCCCGCCCGGTGTCGGTCGCGGCGTGCCGATCGGTGTCCCCGGTGACGCCCTCCGGTCCGGACGGCTCCCCGGCCGTCACCACGGCCACCTCCGGATGGTCCGCGGCCCAGCGCGCCGTCTGCTTCCGCAGCCGTTCGGGCAGGGCGCCGGTGAGGGGCGCGTACGGTACGACGACGATCCGGCGCGCCCCCGGGCGCAGACAGCGGTCGAGCCCGCTCGGCACATCGGGCGCGGCGAGGGAGACGAAAGCGGTCTCGACCACCGTGAACCCGCCGTTCCGTACCGACGGCAGGATCGCCGCGAGCGGACCGGCGTGACCGTCCCGGCCGGTCGGACCCGGGCCGATCAGCAGGATCGATACATCGGACCGATCGGCCGCGGCGGGCTCGCCGAGCGCCCCGGCGATCGCCCGCTCCACGGCGGCGGCCGGGGCGTCCGCTCCTTCCGGACCGGGGTCGGCGGCCGGTCCGGACCGGCCGCCGGGCTCCGAGCCTGACTCCGGGCCGGGCTCCGAGCCTGACTCCGGGCCGGTGGATATGCCGGGCGATATACCGGAGGACGGGGTCGTGCCCCGGTCCCGGCCGGTGTCGTGGCCCGGTACGGCGCCCCCGGACTCCGTGGCTCCGGTCTCGTGCCGTACGCCGTGACCGGCTGTCAGCGGTGCGGGCGGGGTGTTCACACGTTCTCCTCGATCAGGGGGAAGGGGTGGTGCGGCAGGGGGAAAGGGCGCGGACGCGGATACGACGGTCCCGCGCCGGGCTCCGGGGGTGTGACAGGGCTCCCGCTGGATCGGTCGGACGGCACGGCTCATAGAACGACTCCGGGGTGAGGGTGGACGTACGGGTGGTGACGGTGTCGGTGACAGGGGTCGGCGGAGACGGTGGGGGGACGAGTGGCGGGTGATTCCGCCACGGCATGGCCGGAGGACGACGGTCCCATGCCGGACACCAAAAACGGAACCCGGCTTGGCACTTCGTTCTCGTCCGGGGATTCCGGGGGATTACCCGTCCGGTGGTTCCCCAAGCGCCGGGCGCTTCCGCCCGCCGACCGCGCCCCGGCGCACCCGGGCGCGCACGTCCTGCCGCGCCCCTCCGGATCCGCCCCCGGAGCACACCGGGGACATGCCGTGGGGCGCGCCGATCCGGGCGGGGACGCCCGCCGGACCGGACCGGGGTGTACGCGTCCGCCCGGGTGAGGGCGTCGGCGTACACCGGGGCGGGGCCGTACCCGGCGCGCGCGTTCGGCGAGCGGGGCCGTGTCCCGGCGAACCCGGTCCATGGAATCGTGTCACCGGTGCCGGGCCACCCGGGGCCGCGTCGTCGGGCAGGGGGCCGCACCCCCGGTCCGCGATGCCGAATCCCGGCACACCCGGGGGACCGGCCCGTCGTCCACGGGCCGGGTCTCGGCCGGGCGATGCCCGGGTACCGCCACCGCGCGCCGGTGGGCGCCCCCGTCCTGGGGGCGCCGGGTCTCCGCGGCGGGATGTCCGCCGTCATGACTGCCACCGATGGCCGCGCGGGGTCACCGCGGGGCCCGCGATCGTGCGGGTGGCCGTATTGCCGACCGTCACGACGGTCATCATGTCCACACGGGCCGGATCCACTCGGCCCAAGGTGGTCAGTCGGCCGGAATCATGTGGTCGCGACGAATTTCGGACGATCATCACCGGTGTTTCGGGCGGCCGGTGCTCCGCGAGTACGGACAGTGCCGATATCCACGTCCCGGCGAGGCCCCCCGGGCGGTGCGGGCCGTAGAGGGTGATCACGGCATCCGTCGCCGCCGCGGCCCGGAGCCGTTCGGATACGGGCGCCGACGGCGCGTACGGATCGGCCAGCCCGATGACGACATGTTCCGGACCCGGTGTTCGCGGCGTTCCCAGTGCCACTGGCGTTTTGGGCGTTCCCAGTGTTTTCGGTGTATCCGCCGAAGCCCGCCGTTGCCCGGGTTCCCGCCCCGGTCCGAAGCCGGTGCCCCGAGGGACGTACGCGCCGAACGGCCCGGGGACGACGACCAGATCGATATCGGCCGCCCCCTCGTCCGCCGCTACCGCCGCCGTGACGGCCCCGGCGAGCCGTGCCGCCGCTCCGAACGGGGCGGCGGCCCCCGCCGGACGGCCCCCGCCGCCCTCGTAGCCGTGACGGCCGTCCTCGGTATCGTCGCAGAGCAGTGCCACCGCGCCCCCGGCCCCGGCGCGGGCGATCGCCGTACGGATCCGCTCCCCGGCCGACTCCGACCACAGGGACCGGGTACCGGGCCGCAGCAGCCGGCCCGGCCCGTCCGCGGCCCGGCCGGGCCCCACCACGAAGGCCGCCCGGCGCAGTTCGGCGACGAGGTGGGGGGCGAGGGGGCCCGGGGCGAGCGGAGCCGTACCGAGTACCGCGAGCCGCCCGCGCGGCACCCGGCGCACCACCGCGCACGTCGCCCCCGCCGCCCGCCCCACGGGCGTCGACTTCCGCTTCGGTACGAGGAGTTCCCCGCCGCCCGCCAGGGCCGCGGCCTCCGCCACCGACGGGGTATTGGCGGCCCTCAGCGCCGCCTCGGACGGATGCGGTACGGGGATCCGCGCGAGCCGCTCCGCCGGACAGGCCGTCAGCGGCACCCCCAGCCGCTCCGCCGCGCCGAGCAGGCCCGGTTCGGCGGCCTTCGTGTCCACGGTGACGAGCTCGGCGACGCTCAGCGGCGAGAGGCCCGCGTCGCGAAGCGCGGCCAGCACGAGCCCGGTCACCTCGTCGGCCGACACCCCCCGGGCCGCGCCGACCCCGACCACCAGCGACGGCGGACGCAGGACCGCCGTCACCGGGCCGGGCTCGACCAGCCGGTCGGTGACCCGGAGCACGGCGACACCCCTCACCCCGGCGGCACCCGCCGCCCCGGGCGCCACATGCGGCGGCAGCGGCGGCAGGGGCCGTACGGTGTCCGACCGCAACTCCACCGGGGATCCGGCGGCGACGGCCCGGGACACGACACCGACCGCGCCCTCCACGGGCAGCCCCGGCCACCAGCCGTCATCACCGCGCGCTTCCCCGGCCGCTCCGGACTCGGTCTCGCGGGCGGCCCCGGCTCGCGGCAGACGCGGGTCCCGACTGCCGGTGTTCGGGCAATCGGGTGAAGGAGACGGGTGTGAAGGAGATATGACGGGGCTCAATCCGCTAGCAAGGGCCCATGGCGGTGTTCGTCGCGCTCGGCGCGTTTCTGATGACGCTGGTCGGCGGCTGGGCGGCCCATCGCGTCACCGACCGCCGTCACCTCGTTCTGGGGCTGGCGGGCGGACTGATGCTCGGGGTCGTCGGTCTCGATCTGCTGCCCGAGGCACTGGAGGCCACCGGGCCCCCGGTCTTCGGAGTCCCCCAGGCGCTGCTGCTCTTCGTCGGGGGCTTCCTCGCCGCGCATCTGGTGGAACGCCTTCTCGCGGTACGCAGCGCCTCGCACGGCGCGACGGAGACCGTCGCGGTCCCGGCCGTCGGCACACCCGGGGCGCCCGGAGCCCCCGGGGCGGCCACCGCCGTCGCCCCGGCACCGGCACCGGCCCTGGCACCGGCCGGAGGGCGGCCACGGGTACCCCAGGTCGGACTCACGGCCGCCGCCGCGATGGTGGGGCACAGCCTGATGGACGGCATCGCGATCGGCGCCGCCTTCCAGGTCGGCGAGGCGATGGGGCTGACCGTCGCGCTCGCCGTCGTCGCCCACGACTTCGCCGACGGCTTCAACACCTACACACTCACCAGCGCCTACGGGAACACCCGCAAGAAGGCCCTCGCGATGCTCTTCGCCGACGCGTGCGCCCCGGTCGTCGGCGCGGCGTCGACCCTGCTGTTCACCATCCCCGTGGAAGCCCTCGGGGCGTATCTCGGCTTCTTCGGCGGTGCCCTGCTCTATCTCGCCGCCGCCGAGATCCTGCCCGAGGCGCACCACACCCACCCCGCTCGCTCCACCCTGCTCTGCACGGTCGGCGGCGTCGGCTTCATCTGGCTGGTGGTCGGCCTCGGCGAGTGACCCCGCCCCGGCCGCCGCCCCGCCGGGAGCACCCGGCCCTGTACCCGGCTCCGCGACCTCACCCAGGCGCAGACTCAGGCATAGGCGCAGGAAAAACGATTCTTCAAAGGCTTCGTCCGCTCCGCCCGCCCGCCCCGGCCACCACCGGTCCCGACGCCCGAGACCTGCCCGGCGTCCCGGCTCCGCCCGGCGCTCCAAACCTGTCCGGCGCCTGCGTCCCGCCCGGCACCGAAGATCCGCCCGGCGCCTCCGACGCGCCCGGCGCCGCCCGGGCCCCGCCGACCGGCGGGCGGCCCGGGACGTCCCCGCCGGGGACATCGCGTCACCGGTCCCCGGACCGCCGGAAGCGTCTCCGGGCCCCTCGTTCATCGCGCGCACTTCGCCACGAAGCGGCGGGCGACCTCGGGCGTGCCCGCCCAGTGCGTATGCAGATAGCTGGCGTGCACCCCGCCCTGGACGAAGCCCTCCGTCCGCTGCTCGGGCCGCAGCAGCCCCCAGGCGGGATCGGCACCCGCGCCCGGCTCGACCACGGTCCGGTGGAACTCGTGGCCCCGGATCCGGCTGCCCGTGGCGGCCAGCACGCTCTCGCCGACGGCGACCGCCTCCCGGTAGCCCAGGGTCAGCCGCTTCGTCATCCGGGCCTCGGCGTCGAGCACCCCGCACATCGGCCTGCCGTCCAGCGACTTCGTCAGATAGAGCAGCCCCGCGCACTCCGCCGCGACGGGACGGCCCGCGCGGGCGAACGCGGCCACGGCCCGCCGCATCGGCTCGTTGGCGGAGAGCGCGTCCGCGTACACCTCGGGGAACCCGCCGCCGATGACGATCCCCGACGTCCCCTCGGGCAGCTCCGTGTCCCGTACGGGGTCGAAGACGACGACCTCCGCGCCGTGCGCCCGCAGCAACTCCACGTTCTCCGCGTACCCGAAGGTGAACGCCGCGCCCCCGGCGACGGCCACGACCGCCCGCCGGGCACCCGGTCCCGCCCCGTGCCCCGGCCCGGGCACGCCCACCGGGGCGCCCCGGAGCAGCGGCCCGGGTCCGCCCGCCGCGAGCCCCGCGCCCGGGCCGCCCGCCGCACCGGCCGCCCCGGCGGCGACCGCCGTGGATCCGGCCGTCACCGGTATCGCCCCGGTGGCGACCGCCGCCGGTATGGCCGTGTGCGACGGCTCCGGCCGGGCGGACTCCAGCCGCTCCCCGGCCGGTTCCGGAGTCCACGCCGGACCGGTCAGCGGGGGAGCCGTACGGGCCAGGGCCAGCAGACCCGGCAGGTCGCAGTGGGCCCGGACCAGCGCCGCCATCGCCGACACCGCGGCCGTCGCGTCGGCGCTCCGCTCCGCCACCGGCACCAGCCCCAGATGCCGCGACGGCGTCGCCACCTCCGGCCCCCGGGGCAGCGACCCCAGCACCGGGACGCCCACCGACTCCAGCGCGTCCCGCAGCAGCTCCTCGTGCCGCGGCGACCCCACCTTGTTGAGGAGGATCCCGCCGATCCGGACCTCCGGATCCCAGGAGACGAAGCCGTGGACCAGCGCCGCCACCGAACGGGACTGCGACGAGGCGTCGACCACCAGGACCACCGGGGCCTTCAGCAGCTTTGCCACATGGGCCGTGGACGCCAGTTCGCCCTGCCCCGACGCCCCGTCGTAGAGGCCCATCACGCCCTCCACGACGGCCAGATCACACCCCGCCGCGCCATGCGCGAACAACGGGGCCACCAGCTCGGGACCGCACAGATAGGCGTCGAGATTCCGGCCGGGCCGTCCGGTGGCCAGCGCGTGATAGCCCGGGTCGATGTAGTCCGGGCCCACCTTGTGCGGGGAGACCGCGAGCCCCGACTCCGCGAACGCGGCCATCAGCCCGGTCGCCACCATGGTCTTGCCGCTGCCCGAAGCGGGCGCCGCGACGACGAGACGTGCTACCACTCGATGCCCCGCTGGCCCTTCTGACCCGCGTCCATCGGGTGCTTCACCTTCGTCATCTCCGTCACCAGGTCCGCGAAGTCCAGCAGCTCCTCCGGGGCGTTCCGGCCCGTGATCACCACATGCTGGTTGCCCGGCCGGTCCCGCAGCACCGAGACCACCTCGGCGGTGTCCACCCACCCCCAGTGCAGCGGATAGGCGAACTCGTCCAGGACGTACAGCCGGTACGCCTCCCGGGCCAGATCCCGCTTGACCTGCTCCCAGCCCTCCCGGGCCGCCTCCTCGTTGCTGAACTGCCGGTCGCGCTGCACCCACGACCAGCCCTCGCCCATCTTGTGCCAGTCGACGGCGCCGCCCTCCCCGGTCGCGCCGAGAACCTTCAGCGCCCGCTCCTCGCCGACCTTCCACTTCGCCGACTTCACGAACTGGAACACCCCGACCGGCCAGCCCTGGTTCCAGGCCCGCAACGCGAGCCCGAAAGCCGCCGTCGACTTCCCCTTGCCCTTACCCGTATGCACCATCACCAGCGGCCTGTTACGGCGCTGACGGGTGGTAAGCCCGTCGTCGGGAACGACGGACGGCTGTCCCTGCGGCATCGGCTTACGCTGCCCTTCTGCTGTCACCAGCGGTTCGAACGTCCTTGACCAGACCGGCGATCGCCTCGGCCCGCAGCCCGTCGAGCGTGACGGCGGTCCCGCCCAGATCACCCGCGAGCCGGCCGGCGAGACCCAGCCGGACCGGACCCGACTCGCAGTCCACCACCACCGACGCCGTCCCGTCGGCGGCGTACAACCGGGCCGCCCGCGACGCCAGCGCCACCGGCTCCGGACCACCGGTCGCCCGGCCGTCGGTGACCACGACCAGCAGCGGACGGCGCGCCGGATCCCGCAGCCGCTCCACCCGCAGTACGTCATGGGCCTTCAACAGCCCCGCCGCCAGCGGCGTACGGCCCCCGGTCGGCAGCCGGTCGAGCCGGGCCGCCGCCGCGTCCACCGAACTCGTCGGCGGCAGCGCCAGCTCCGCCTCCCGGCCCCGGAACGTCACCAGACCGACCTTGTCCCGGCGCTGATAGGCGTCCAGCAGCAGCGACAGCACCGCGCCCTTGACCGCGCCCATCCGCTGCCGCGCCGCCATCGACCCCGAGGCGTCCACCACGAACAGCACCAGATTGGACTCCCGGCCCTCGCGCACCGACTGCCGCAGATCGTCCCGGCGCACCACCAGACCCGGCCCGCCCCGCCCCCGGGCCCGCTGATGCGGCGCCGCCGCCCGTATCGTCGCCGCCAGATGCAGGGTGCCCAGAGCGCCCCGGGGACGACGCGAACCCGTCGTCCGGCCGTGCTCCGCCCGCGCCCGGGACCTGCGGCCCGCGGCCCCGTCGCCCGTACCGGGCACGGTCAGCGCCTTCGTACGGAACGGCTCACCGGCGGCCACCGGCCGCCGCTCACCGCCGCCACTGCCCGGCGCCGCGCCCGCACCGGCCTCCTGGGGCGCGGTCTCGCCCCCCGGCGGGGCGTCCCGCCCGTCGGAGCCGTCGGAGCCGTCGGAGCTGTCGGGCCCACTTCGCTCGACGCCCGGTTCGTCCCCGGAGCGCGGCGGAGGCGGGGCACCGCCACCGCCGTCGGGACCGCCCCCGTCCGGACCGCCGCCGTCGGGCCCTTCACCGCCGGGATCCGGCTCGTCCTCCGGGCCGTCGCCCTGATCGGCGAACTCGTCCAGCGTCCGGTCGAGTTTCTCCTCGTCCAGACCGGGCGCGTCGAACGGATTCCGCCGCCGCCGGTGCGGCAGCGCCAGCAGGGCCGCCTGCCGGACGTCCTCCTCCAGCACGTCCTCCCGGCCCGCCCACGCCGCCAGCGCCGTCGCCGTCCGGGCCATCACGATGTCCGCCCGCATCCCGTCGACCTCGAACGCCGCACAGGTCGCGGCGATCTGCCGGAGCACCCCGTCCCCCAGCCGGACCCCGGGCAGCAGCGCCCGGGCGGCCGCGATCCGCCCCCGCAGCGCCTCCTCCTCGCCCGCCCAGCGGGCGGCGAAGGCCACCGGATCGTCGTCGAACGCCAGCCTCCGCCGGACGACCTCCACCCGCTGCTCCGGCTCCCGGGACGCGGTCACCTCCACCGTCAGCCCGAACCGGTCGAGCAGCTGCGGACGCAGCTCGCCCTCCTCCGGATTCATCGTCCCCACCAGCAGGAAACGGGCCGCGTGCCGCACCGAGACGCCCTCGCGCTCCACATACGAGGCGCCCATCGCCGCCGCGTCCAGCAGCACATCCACCAGATGGTCGTGGAGGAGGTTCACCTCGTCCACGTAGAGGATGCCGCGGTGCGCGTCGGCGAGCAGTCCTGGCTCGAAGGACTTCACGCCCTCCGCCAGGGCCCGCTCGATGTCGAGCGCGCCCACCAGCCGGTCCTCGGAGGCGCCCACCGGCAACTCCACCATCCGCGCGGGCCGCTCCCCGCCGGGACCCGACTCGTGCGGCCCGTCCGGGCAGTCCGGGTAGGGGTCCCGGGGATCGCAGGAGAACCGGCACCCCGGCACCACCGCGACCGACGGCAGCAGCGCCGCCAGCGCCCGGACCGCGGTGGACTTCGCGGTCCCCTTCTCGCCGCGCACCAGCACTCCGCCGACCCGCGGCGAGACCGCGTTCAGCAACAGGGCCAGCCGTAGATCGTCCTGGCCGACGAGGGCCGTGAACGGATAGGGCGTCGTGCTCATGCCTCCCCCTCCGGGTCGTTGTCCGCTTCCGAGTCGGCCCAGTCGGCCGTGCGGTCCGTCTTGTCTGTACCGCCTGTACCGCCCGCGCCGGGTATGCCGACCGGGTCGTCCGTGGCGCTCCGCCGACGCGACGGCGCCGACTCCTCGTCCGGTACGGCGGACCCCGGAGCCCGGACCTCGCCGCCACCCGACTCCGGCTCCGGGTCCGCTCCAGTGGGCGAGGAGCCGTCCGGAACCGGGTCCGGCGCGCCCGGCGGCACGAACGGCAGGCCCGGGGGCGGCCCCGACTCGATCAGCCGGAGCAGCCCGTCCGTATCGGCGTGCTCCTCGATCAACTCGCCCAGCCGGTCCAGCTGCTCCTCGCGCAGCGCGTCGAACGAGGTGTCCGGCGCCGGGACGAAACGTCGCCCCGCCGCCTCGGCCACCCGGCGCAGAAACGCCCGGCGGAAGCCGTCGCTCTCCAGCGACCCGTGCCAGTGGGTGCCCCACACCGCCCCGACCCGGCAGCCGTCGAGAAACGGCTCACCCCCGAGGACCTCGGCCACCCCGTGATGGATCTCGTATCCCTCGACGGGCTCCCCGAGCGCCGAACCCGACGGCCGGGCCAGCGTCTTGGCGGCGGCGAACCGCACCCGGACCGGGAGCAGCCCCAGCCCCTCCACCGTCCCGGCCCGGGACTCGACGTCGTCCTCGATCAGCTCGCCGAGGAGCTGGAAACCACCGCAGATCCCCAGCACCGGCCGCCCCTCGGCGGCCCGGCGCGACAACGCGTCCGCCAGCCCCCGGCGGCGCAGCCAGTCCAGCGCCCTGACCGTGCCCCGGGTGCCCGGCACGACCACCAGATCGGCGTCCACCAGCTCCTCGGGCCGGTCCACGAACCGGACCACCACACCGGGCTCGGCGGCCAGCGCGTCGACATCGGTGAAGTTCGACATCAGGGGCACCGCGCAGACCGCGACCCGCAGGATCTCCTCGCCCACCGGCGGCGCAACCAGCGACTCCCGGACCGCGCCCCGCAGGGACACCCGCAGCCCGTCCTCCTCGTCGATACCCAGCCCGTGGGCGTACGGCAGCACCCCGTAGAACGGGCGGCCCGTCACCGACGTCAGCATGTCGAGCCCCGGCCGCAGCAGCCCCGCGTCCCCCCGGAACTTGTTGATCAGATACCCCGCCACCAGCCGCTGGTCCACCGCGTCCAGCAGGGCCGTCGTACCGAAGAAGGAGGCGAAGACCCCACCGCGGTCGATGTCGCCGACCACCAGCACCGGCAGCTCGGCCGCCCGGGCCACGCCCATGTTCACCAGATCCGTACGGCGCAGATTGATCTCGGCCGGACTGCCCGCCCCCTCGCAGATCACGGCGTCATACGTGCCCCGCAGCTCCTCCAGGCACTCCAGCACCGTGGTCAGCAGCTCGGAGCGCCGCCCGCCGGAACCGAAATACCCCCGGGCGCTCATCTCGCCGACGGCTCTGCCCAGCAGGACCACCTGGCTCGTCCGGTCGCCCCCCGGCTTCAGCAGCACCGGATTCATCAGGGCCGTCGGTTCGATCCGGGCCGCCCGCGCCTGCATCGCCTGGGCCCGGCCGATCTCGGCACCGTCCCGGGTCACGAACGAGTTCAGCGACATGTTCTGCCCCTTGAACGGGGCGACCTTCACCCCGCGGCCCGCCAGCCAGCGGCAGATCCCCGCGGTGACCACGCTCTTGCCCGCGTCCGACGTCGTCCCGGCGACCAGCAGCCCGCCGCCGCGCTTCCGCCCGGCCATCGCCGCCACCCCCTTCCGTCCTGCCCGATGCCTCCGAAGAGGCCCTGCCGATAAGTCGTGCCGTCGTCCCCGGGGACAGCGGCCGTCCGTCCGCCGCGCGTCCCGGATCTCATGTTGGACCCCGCCCGGAAATCCCGTCGGGCCCTGTGGACCGACGCCCGGTCGCGGAGAAAACCGTCACCCGCCCCGGGCAACCATCGCCCGCCCGGACGCCGTTCCGGATGTCGTGAGCCGTCGCCCCGCCGCCCTCCCGGCGATCAGCCGCCCCGCGACACATACCCCCAGCGCCAGCGCGCTCACCCGCCGCGACAGCCGTACCGCCCGCTCGATGTCCCCGACGGCGACCCGCCGGGCCCCGCCGTTCAGCACGGCCCGGTGCTCGACCCGGCCGCCGTACGCCAGCGTGCCGCCGAGCCGGACACCCAGCGCGCCCGCGAACGACGCCTCGACCGGGCCCGCGTTGGGGCTGGGATGCCGGTGGGCGTCCGCCCGCCAGGCCCGTACGGCACCCCGGGCGTCCCCGCCCGCGACCACGGCGAGCGCCGCCGTCAGCCGGGCCCCCGGGGCGCCCACCAGGTCGTCCAGCCGGGCCGACGCCCAGCCGAACCGGCGGTAACGGGGCGAACGGTGCCCCACCATCGCGTCCAGGGTGTTGACCGCGCGGAATCCGACCAGACCCGGCACTCCCGCCACCGCGCCCCACACCAGGGCGCCGACCACGGCGTCCGAGGTGTTCTCGGCGACGGACTCGACCACGGCCCGGGCGATTTCCGGCCCGTCCAGCGCCTGGGGATCACGACCGCAGAGATGGGGCAGCCGCTCCCGGGCGGCGTCGAGGTCCCCGGCGGTCAGCGCCGCGCCCACCGCCCCGGCCTCCCGAGCCAGCGACGTACCCCCGACGACGGCCCAGGTGGCGGCGGCGGTCAGGGCCACTGCGGCGGCGGGCTCCCGGCGCGCGGCCCGGGCCGCCACGGCCGCGACGGCGGCGGCGCCGCCCGCGCACCCGGCGGTGTACAGCGCGCCCCAGCCCCGGTGGTCACGCCACAGCAGCCGCTCGGCCGCGCCCGCGGCCCGCCCGAAGGCGGCGACGGGATGGCCCCGGCGGGGGTCGCCCAGCAGTAGATCGCCGAGGAGACCGGCGGTGGCGCCGATGGCGAAGACCCGGTCGGCTCGCATCGCTCAGCGCCCGGGGGAGCCGTAGCAGGCGGCAGCGGCGCGGGAGGTGTCCCGGCCGTCCGGCTGATCCCCGAAGGAGCCGGAGGAACGGGAAGAACCGGAAGGACTGTAAGAGCCGGAGGAACCGGGAGAACCGGGAGAACCGGAAGCGCCGGGGGACCCGGGTGCGGCCCCGCGAGCGGGGGCCGTGACGATGCCGCGCATGGCGAATTGTCCTCACTCAGGGTGTCCGCGCCCTGGTTCGACGTGAAACGGCGGCGAGAGTTCCTGGCTCCCGGGGATGTGCTCCCCGGTGACAGTGGCGGGACCGCGCCGGATTCGCACCGGCTTCCTCTGCTGCCTCCGTAGTGGCCCCGGCAGTCCACCACGGGGTGAGAAGGGCCGTCAACTCGCCCCTGACCTGCGACGGAGCAGTGTGCGCAGGGCCACATCCGGTGGTTGCGGCCGGGATGACGGCCGGGAATACGGAGAGCCGGGTCCGACCCGTCGGGGGGTCGGACCCGGCTCTCCGCGGCCGTGCGGACGGCCGGGGCCCGAGCTGATCGCGGAGGACCAGGGGGCCGGGGTGCTGACGGTGATCAGCGGGATCAGCAGGTCAGGAGCGACCCGCGGTGATCAGGTGACGATCAGATAGATCCCGTACCCCACCGCCACCGTGCAGAGCACGAAGCAGGCGTAGGCGCCGGTACGGGCGAGGGGCGCGGAGCCGCCGTTGGCCGCCGCGGCCTCCTGCTTGGTCAGGCCGATGACTCCCAGGGCGAACAGGCCCACGAGGAGGACGGTGCCGACGAGGCTGACACCGAAGACGGAGCCGAGGGCTTCCCAGTCGATTTTCATGGTGATACGTCCTTACACCGCGGCCGGGCTGGCCGGACCGGTCTCGGGGGCCGACGGCGCGGAAGAAGGGGTGGCGGAGGGGATGGTGGTCTTCAGCTCGCCGTCGTCGATCACACCGGCGGGCGGCGGGGTGACGGCGGCCATGGCGGTGGTGACGACGCCGGGGGACTCCTGGCCGTCGCCGGAGGCGCCGGTGCCGGTGGTGTCGTCCTCGTCGTCGTTCACGTCGTTCACATTGGTGTGGTCGACGACCTGGCGGCGCGAGACGATCCAGATCGCGGCGGAGGAGGCCACGAGGAAGACCGCCACGGCGGCGACGCCCCAGTCACCCTGCTTGGTGACGAACTCGGAGGCCGCGGCGACCAGACCGGCGGCCGGAAGGGTCAGACCCCAGGCGACGAACATCCGGGTGGCGGTGGACCAGCGGACCACGCCGCCCTTGCGGCCCAGACCGGCGCCCATCACGGCACCGGAGCAGGAGTGCGTGGTGGAGAGGGAGAAGCCGAGGTTCGAGGAGGCCAGGATGACCGTCGCGGCGCTGGTCTGGGCGGCGAAGCCCTGCTGCGGCTGGAGGTCGGTCAGGCCCTTGCCCATGGTGCGGATGATGCGCCAGCCACCGAGGTACGTACCGAGGGCGATGGCCACACCGGCGGAGACGATGACCCACATCGGAGGGTTGGAGCCGGGGGCGAGGATGTCGCCGGCGACCAGGGCCAGGGTGATGACACCCATGGTCTTCTGGGCGTCGTTGGTGCCGTGCGCCAGGGAGACCAGACCCGCGGACGCGATCTGACCCGCCTTGTACCCCTTGTCGGTGCTCTTGAGATCGGTGTTGCGGCCGATCCGGTACGTCAGCCGGGTGCCGATGTAGCCGGCGAGGCCGGCGACCAGCGGAGCGGCGATGGCCGGGATCAGGACCTTGGTGATCACCGTGCCGCCGTTGACCGAGCTGAAGCCGACGGAGGCGACGGTCGCGCCGATCAGACCGCCCATCAGGGCGTGCGACGAGCTGGACGGTAGTCCGACCAGCCAGGTCAGCAGATTCCAGAGGATGGCGCCGACGAGCGCCGCGAAGATGACTTCTGGGGTGATGCCTGCCTCGTCGACGATGCCACTGGAGATCGTCTTGGCGACCTCCACCGACAGGAAAGCGCCGACGAGGTTGAGCACGGCGGACATGGCCACCGCGGTCTTGGGCTTCATGGCGCCGGTCGAGATGGTCGTCGCCATCGCGTTGGCGGTGTCATGGAAACCGTTCGTGAAATCGAACACGAGAGCCGTCACGATCACTATCGCGAGCAGCAGCGTGATGTGTTCCATTTACCCAGGCAATCTTTGGAGGTCAGTGGCTCGCCGAAGGTAAGTAACCTGGGTGAACGGAAGGTGAACTGGGACCGGCTTGGGGGTGTATCCAAGCGGTTCTCGGCATTCCGCTTCGACTTTCGGGGGGCCTTCCGGAGGGGTGACCGCCGGTATGGCGGGCCCTCTCCGGGTGGAAAGCCTCATTCGTCCGATCTTGTGGTGATATGCATCACGGGTGCTCTGTCCCGCCGCCGCCCCGGCTGACAGGATCGCACCCATGACCGAACCGACCGTACGCGCGCCCGACGGCGCTCTCGAACACACCTGGCGGCAGCTGGTCGAAACGGCCCGCAGAACGGCCGCCGAAGGGCTGGTCGTGGGGACCTCGGGCAATGTCTCGGCCCGGGTCGGGCCGCTGATCCTCGTCACCCCCAGCGGAGTGCCGTACGACCGGCTCACGGAGCGTGATCTCACCGCCGTCGATCTCGGCGGACGCCAGGTGATCGGCGAGCTGAGGCCGACGAGCGAGCTGCCGCTGCATCTGGCGGTCCACCGGTCCCGCGACGGATCCCGCGACGGACTGGCGGTCGTCCACACCCACGCGGCGCACGCCACCGCCGTCTCCACCCTCGTCACCGAGGTGCCGCCGGTCCACTACATGACGGCGGACCTCGGAGGTCCGGTCCGGGTCGCCCCGTACGCGGTCTACGGCTCCGACGAACTGGCCCGCAACATGCTCACGGCACTCCTCGACCGGGAGGCGTGCCTGCTGGGCAACCACGGCACCGTCGCGGTCGGCGCGACCCTGGAGCAGGCGTACGACCGCACGGCCCAGCTGGAGTGGATGTGCCGGGTCTGGCTGCTCGCCGCGTCGGTCCCCGGGCTCGCCCCGCGCCTGCTCACCCGCGACCAGCTCACCGAGACCGCGACCCGGCTCCGCTCCTACGGCCAGCCGGGCTGAGCGACCGGTCCACCCGCCCCGGATGCACCTCCGCTTCCTCCGTGTCACCTGGGTCGTCCGAGGCAGAACGACCGCTCCCCTTGTGCCGCCGGACCCTTATGCGCCGCGGTTCCGTCCGGACACGCCGTGGTTCCGTCCGGACACGCCGTGGTTCCGTCCGGACGGACCGGCCGTCCGGACGGCGCGCGCCCGGCGGGTACTGTCGCGCGCGCCCGCCGGAACCCGTCCCGTACCCCCGCGGGAGTCGCCCCACTGGCAGCGGCGCGCGGTCGTCCCCACACTGGAACGGTGCGCCCGGTAACCGCGACGGCCGCCGCCGTCACCACAGTCGCAGGCATCGGCACCGCCGCGGCCCTCGCCCGCCGCGCCGTCGACGCCACCCTGCGTCCCGCGCCCGACCGGCCGCTCCCCGGCGACCCCCGGCTCACCGTGCACGCCACGGACCCCGGCCGGGTGGCCCTCACCCGCGCCCTGGCGTCCCGCAGACCCGGGACGTACGGCCTCGCCGGACCCGGCGTCCACGCCGTCGCGGGACCCGTGCTCGACGGCCCCGCCGCCACGCCCGACACCGTCGTCCGCCGCCTCGACGCGATCGGCCCCGGCACCCTCGAACCCGGTACCAAGGTCCGGATGACCACCCGGCTGCACTCCGGCGACCCCGGGACGGCGCTCGGCATCCCCTACGAGGAAGTCACCGTCCCCGGCGAGCTGGGCCCCCTCCCGGCCTGGTTCGTCCCCGCCGCCCGGGACCTCTGGGTGATCGCCGTCCACGGCCTGGGCACCACCCGCGAGCTGGCCCTCAACCTGCTGCCGTTCCTGCACGGCCGGGCCCTGCCCGTACTCGCCGTCGGCTACCGGGGCGACCCCGGCGCGCCCCGCTCGCCCGACGGACTCGGCCACCTCGGCGAGACCGAGTGGCGCGACCTCGACGCCGCCCTGCGGTACGCGGTCTCCCGGGGCGCCCGCCGCGTCGTCCTCCACGGCTGGTCCACCGGCGCCACCATGGCCCTGCACACCGCCGCGAACTCCGCCCTGCGCGACCACGTCAGGGGCCTCGTCCTCGACTCCCCGGTCCTCGACCAGGAGGCGGCCCTGCGCGCCCTGGCCCGCGCCCGGCACGTCCCGGGCCCACTCGTACCGCTCGTCGTCCGGGCCGCCCGGGGCCGCGCCGGGCTCTACCGCGACCGGCTGCCCGTCGCCGCCGACGCCCAGGCCGTCCGGGTTCCGACCCTGATCTTCCACGGCCCCGACGACACCCTCGCGCCCTGGGGGCCCTCCCGCCGGCTCACCGCCGCCCGCCCGGACCTGGTCACCCTGCGGACCGTCCTCGACGCCCCGCACGCCGCCAACTGGAACACCGACCCCGCCGCCTACGAGGAGGCCCTGCGCCGCTTCCTCACCCCCTTGATGTAGCCGCCCGGCGCCCGCCCCGGCACCTTCCGGCAACTCGCGGTCCCGCCGCCCGGCACCGGTCCGCCGTCCTGCTTCCGCGCGCCGTTCCGGGACCCCCGCCACCACCGCCGGAACGCGGTCCGTCCCGTTCCGTTTGGGCTTTCGGGCCGTCAGCGGGAAGACTGCTCCCCGTGACGTCCCGAAAGCCTGATGAGCAATTGGCGCGCAACCCCAGACTCCGTCTTGTCCGCCCGCGACCGCTGACCAGCGCACGCAAGGCCGTGACCACCCGGCGCACCCGGCCCGCGCCGAGGCCCCCCGAGGGCACCCCGCCCCCCGCCGAACTGGCCCGCCAGGCCCGTACGGTCCTCTCCGACGCGGTCCGCGTCGCCCGCTGGGCCGCCGTCGACGGCGACGCCGCCGGTACGGTCCCCCTCACCGACACCACCGAGGAACGGGCCGCCGCCGCGCTCGGGCTCGCCCCGCGGCAGGTCCGCGCGGGCTGGGACCGCGCCCGGCTCGCCGGACTGGTCGAACTCCACGGCGACATCGCCCGCCCCGGCTGGCGGCTGAGGGCCTGGGACCGCGACGACATGGCCGTGCTGCGCGGCTGGGTCGCCCTCTTCGACGCCTGGTCGCTGGCCCACCCCGCCCCCGACGCCACGGCGGCGACCGCCGTCGCCGAGGTCGTCGAGGCCGTACCGCAACTGCTCTCCCTCCTCCAGCTCTCGGCCGGACCAGTACTTGTCCCGGCCCTGCTCGACCTGTTGGAGCAGCGCGTCGCCGAACTGCGCGAGGAGCGGTGCGAGATCGCCCTGGCCCCGGCGACCCCCAAAGGAGCGGGCACCCCCGGCAAAGGGACGCTCGCCCCCGGCCTCGACCCCGCACCCGTCACGGCCACGGCACCGGCCGCCCCGCCGGTCACGGCCGTACCGGCGGTTCCCGGCGCCCCCGCCGTCCCGGCCGCCCCCGCCGTGCCACCCGGCGCCGATACGGCGGTCCTCCCCGGCGGACCGTTCATCACCCAAGTCCCCGACGTCCCCGGGGACTCCACGGCCGCCCCCCTGCTCGACTGGGCGCTGGACGGTCTCGCCGCCGTCGGCGCCCTCACCCTCGACCGGGGCCGCTCCGCCACCCTGACCCCGCTCGGCAACTGGGCGGTCTGGGTCAAGCTGGAACAGATCTGCGTCGCCGCCCAGAGCCCGGCCGGGAACATCGAGCAGCCCGCCGAGGACATGCTCCGCGGCTGCGCCCGGCTCACCCCGGGGCCCGCCCGCGCCGAGTACCGCGCCTGGCTGGCCGCCCGTACGGTCGCCGGAGCCGTCGCCGAACTCCTCGCCGTCGCGCGCGGCGAGGACGCCCTGCTGCGCGGACTGGCCTTCGAGGCGCTCCGGGTGGTCGGCGCCCCCGCCGAGACCGAGGTACGGGCCGCCGCCGACGAACCGTCACTCCGCCCCTACGCCCTGCTCTGGCTCGCCGAGTACGAGGGCGTCGACCCCGAGGACGCCCATGACGTCCTCACCCGTGACGAGTCCACCTGGCTCTGGGTCGACACCGCCGCCGCCGTCGCCGACCACGGCGAGCCCCAGCTGCTGCTGCGCCATCTCGACGCGGCCGTCCAGGGCACCGTCCCGGCGCTGCTGGAGGAGGTCCGCTCCGGCGGCCACCCCCGTACGGTGCAAGTACTTGTCGCGCTCGCCGCCGCGCACCCCGATCCGGCGCTGGCCAAGGCGCTGCGCCGGGCCGCCTTCCAGGTCCACACCGGCGGCGCCTGACCCCGGTGCCGTGCCGGACCCCCGACCGGGCGTCCGGACGACCGGATGTGGGCCGCCGGAGGCATCGTGCTGGGCGGCGCCGTCGGGCTGTCCGTCTCCACCTGGGCCGGGGCGGCGGCCGGGGCGCTCGTC